>JARRRC010000182.1:0-5244 GCA_037381105.1 Desulfobacterales bacterium | reverse complement strand
CCAGATAAAGTAAAAATGTAATGTGGATAACAATTTGCTGGATTATTAGCGAAAATTAGAAATTGAATTGCCCAAAAACGAGGGGGTGTTCCGACACTGATTGCATTTATGCGATGCATTGTATTGCATAAATGCAATTATGCAATCTTATACAGCAGGAATATTCGATTAGTCTTTTGGTTTGGGAATAGTGATGTTTAAACGCTTCATCTTACGCCATAGGGTCGATGGATGAATACCCATTTGGGCGGCGGTTTGTTTTCGGCTCCAGTTATTTTTCCTTAACGCCTGATAAATAAAATTTTTTTCCAATTCGCCCATCGAGGGCTCATTTGCATTGGGCTTTTGAGGAAGTGTCGAGGCTGGGCCGGCTCTTGGCTGTTGAAAGGTTTCTGGTAGGTGTTTTACTTCGACGAGATGGTTTTTGCATACCACGGTGGCGTATTCTATGATATTTTCCAATTCTCGAACATTGCCTGGGAAATCATAGGACATCAACAACTTCATCGCTTCATGAGACAGGCCTTGAATTTCTTTATCCTGAAATCTGGCGTATTTTCGCAAAAAATGCCCCGCAAGCAGAGGAATATCTTCCTTTCGCTTTCTTAAAGGCGGAAGAACAAGTTTGACGATATTGATTCGGTAATAAAGGTCATCTCTAAAGGAACCTTCATTCACCATTTTCAACAGGTTTTTATTGGTGGCCGCCAAAATGCGCACATCTGCCGTTTCTGACTTGGTACTTCCGAGCGGCTCGTATACTTTGTCCTGGAGTACTCGCAAAAGTCGCATCTGGAGCATAGGAGAAATATCCCCGATTTCATCTAAAAACAGGGTCCCTTTTTCAGCCATGGCCAGCCGTCCGGGCTTATCTCGTTTGGCATCTGTAAACGCACCGGCCTTGTATCCAAAAAGTTCCGATTCAAGGAGTGTATCGGGCAGAGCACCGCAGTTTACAGTGATCATCGGACCATTTTTTCGGTGACTGAGTGAATGGATTGCTTTTGCAAAAAGTTCTTTCCCCGTGCCGCTTTCACCTTCTAAAAGAACCGTTGTATCGGATCCGGATACCAGTTCCAGCATTCCAAACAACCGTTGCATCTCTTGATTTTTGGTAACGATATCCAAAAAGGTATGATGGTTGGCCAATTCTTTGCGCAATTCTTCTATCACACTTAAATCGCGAAAGGTTTCAACTCCTCCAACGACGTTCCCTTTTTCATCTTTTAAAATGGCGGTAGAAATGCTTACGGGGATACGATCTCCTTCTGAATTCACAATAAATATGTGTTGATTGATAATGGGACGTTTCGTTTCCATTGTCCTTTTTAAGGAACATTCTTTTTCACATATACTGGCCTTGAATACCTCCCAGCAATATCGACCGATGGCCTCCTTTTTTCTGATACCTGTAATCTTTTCGGCAGCGCGATTAAAAGAGGTAATTCGCCAATCAGAACCAACAGTAAAAACACCGTCGGCAATCGAGTCTAATATGATTCTTGTCTGATTTTTAATATTATGCATCATAAAAGATTCTTATAAATTCGGCAATGAAGGGCTTCATAAAATAAAAATACGGCTTTTTATGGAGCGATTAAGATACTTTGATCATATCACTTTTGCAGCAATTTTCCGGTGCGGCGCAGGTCGATTCACATTCCACCCCCTTGAGATCACTGTGTCCGTTTTTGTATTCATCAATGGCTTTGTGAAGGGTTTTAACGGCAAGCTGTATGCAATGGTGTTTTTTAGCAGGGATATCGATAAGTTGTTTAAAAACATCACCGTCATTCAGATTTCTGGCCGTTTCGATATTTTTCACTTTGACGAGGTCAACGGTGGCCATAGCTGCGGAGATCGCACCCGGGCAGCCCAGCACCTGGTACCTGATATCCGTAATTTGGCGGTGATCGATTTTAAGATAGATTTTCATGGTGTCCCCGCATGATCCCAGCATCTCCGAAACTTGGTCGGCATCCGGGAGACTTCCCATGTACGGCTGTTCCGTATAATATTGAACGGCCTTTTCTGAATACCCGCAATCTAAAAGCATTTTTTGCTGATCTTTGGAATCGGACCGGAAAATCGTTTTGGGCTGATCTTTTTCTGAATTTTTTGATTGATACATGGTTCGGCTCCCTGATACTAGACAGGCATTAAAATAATTTTCAAAAAAAGAATAAATCGATTCATCATCTGTGTCAAGTCTATGCTGTAATTTCTTTAAGCTGTTGATTCTATATTAATAAAACAAATTATTCCATAAACGCTAAATTCTCATTTTAAAAATTTAAAGGATCTTGTTACGAAAATAAAAAAGGAGAGATTAATGATTACAATCGTATTGATCACACCTGAAAGAAATATTTTTTCAGAATTTGCTTCGGCTCTGGAACAAAATAAAGATGTTGAACTGTCCTGGTTTGCAACCGGGCAGGAGGTTCTAGAGTCAATATCCAATAACCCCGTTGATCTTATCGTCGTCAATGAAAACATCGGCGATATGACAGGGATTGAGTTTATGAAAAAGCTCCTTTCGATCAACCCGATGATTACTTGTGCCGCTGTAAGTCCACTGCCGCATGAGGACTTCCATGAGGCCAGCGAAGGACTTGGCGTTCTGGCGCAATTGCCTGTAAATCCGGGAGAATTTGAAGCTGAAGATCTGCTTAAACGGTTAAAAAGATTAAAAGATCTCGCATCAAAAATCAGCATTGGTGTGAATTCAATCGAATAAGAATATGACAACCGCTTGACAAAAACGTAAAGCGTTGTATATTATGAGCATAAGCTCATAATATTTTTTAATTAAATTTGTATGTGACAAAATATCATGGAAGATGAAAGAAAACCCATCTCATAAGATATCACGGCATGTGACGGATATCATTCTTCAAAGTATTTCTGACGGCGTATTCACCGTTGACCATAAATGGCGCATTACCTCATTCAATCGTGCTGCTGAAATGATCACCGGTATCAACCGTGACGAGGCATTGGGAAAATTTTGCTGGGAGGTTTTCCGTTCCAACATGTGCGAAACCGACTGTGCACTTCGTCGAACAATGAAGCAGGGAAAACCCTTTGTCGACACTTCAACCTATTTTATCAACAGCGATAAACACCGCATTCCGGTTGTGGTCTCCACTTCGCTGCTTAAGGATAAAGACGGCACCGTGCTGGGCGGAGTTGAAACGTTTCGTGATATGAGCATCGTGGAAGAACTGCGCAAAGAACTGGACGGCCGTTTTCAAATTGGTGATATGGTCAGCCGCAGTCAATCCATGCATAATATATTTACAATCCTGCCGCAGGTGGCTGAAAGTGATAGTACGGTATTGATTCAAGGAGAAACAGGCACCGGCAAGGAACTTCTTGCCCGGGCCATCCATGAATTAAGCCTTCGTCGCAACAAACCTGTTATTGCGATCAACTGCGGCGCTTTACCGGATACGCTACTGGAATCCGAACTTTTCGGATATAAGGCCGGAGCGTTTACCAATGCCGTAAAAGACAAGCCCGGCAGTTTTGATCTTGCCGAAGGCGGCACTATTTTTCTGGACGAAATTGGAGATGTTAGTTCCGCATTTCAGGTGAGACTGTTGCGTGTTCTCGAGGAGGGGGAGTTTCAACCCCTCGGGGGCGTAAAAACGGTGAAAGCCAATATCCGCATCATTGCAGCAACCAACAAAAACCTTCCCACTCTGGTTAAAAACGGTGAGTTCCGGGAAGATCTTTATTATCGCATCAACGTTATACGGCTCACACTCCCGCCTTTGCGAGACCGCAAAGAAGATATTCCACTTCTTATCCACCGGTTCATTGCCAAGATGAACAACATACGCGGAAGAGCTGTAACGGGAATAGATAAAGAAGCGCTGGGGTTGCTCATGTCCCATGATTATCCCGGTAATATCAGGGAATTGGAGAATATCATCGAACACGCCTTTGTGCTTTGTCCCAATGGAAATATTCTTCCGCAACATTTGCCGGAAGCTTTTATTCCTCAACCGCTGACGTCAATCGATCATAACAACTTGGAAAATGAACTAAAATCAGCAGAAGCCCGAGTGATTATTGACGCCCTTAAACGAAACAATTACAATCGGTTGGCGGCAGCTCACGATCTCGGGCTGCACAAAAGCACTATTTTTAGAAAAATAAAAAAACTCGGAATTAAGCTTCCTAAAATCGACGGGCGTTCAGCATCTCATTAAGGTTGCAATATTGCGACTCCAAACCTGCATACAGTTGCATATCTGCTATTATCATCCTGATTTTCTTTTTCATGAAAAGAGCAATAAATGACCATATCTTATTGTAATTTATATCATTTTAATTGATGAGAATTATTGCTGCTGTAATGGCATGGTGATTGCAATTCCTTTTAAGCAAAAGGAGGCAAACCGAAACATGAAAATGGCGTTAACTGTCTGGGGAAACCGAATTTCACCGGTGTTTGATTCGGCACACATGCTGCTTGTTGTGGAAATCGAAAACACAAAGATAATTAGCAGACGTTACGAGCCATTTTATCCTGAATTTACCACGCGTCTGGCCGTCAGGCTGACGGAAATGAATGTTACAATCCTTATTTGTGGTGCCATTTCGGAGATGCCTGCAAACGTACTTGAAGCAAACGGCATAAAACTGATTCCGTTTATTACAGGTGATACCGATGACGTCATTGATGCATATGTAAAATACATTCCATTTATGCCGGCATTTTTAATGCCGGGATGCCGCCACAACCATCACAGGCACGCGGGAAAAAGGAAAAAGCATGGTGCTCGTTTTGCTCACGGAAAGGAGGTGACGCATATGCCAAGAGGCGATGGAACAGGACCCCAAGGCCAGGGACCAGGAACCGGAAAAGGTCAAGGCGGATCAAAATCCGGCAAGGGGCGCAGAGGATCCGACATAAATTCCGGTCAGATGACAGGAGGTGGCAAGGGTCGAGGCAGAGGCAGAGGCGCCGGACAGGGCCGGAATCAAGGCGGTGCTCGGAGAAAACAAAATCAGTAATATACATGAAAGAAAGATAACTGTTTAATAAAACCATTTAAAAAATGCTTAAAAGGTATAAAAGGAGGTGAATATTATGCCAGGATTTGATCGACGCGGTCCAATGGGAGCAGGCCCGATGACCGGCGGGCGAAGAGGTCTTTGCAATCCCGAAGCTACCGGATTCGGCACTCGATCTGCCGGGTCTGTTGGTTTTGGAAGGGGCATGGGACTTGG
>JARRRC010000181.1:3798-10441 GCA_037381105.1 Desulfobacterales bacterium | reverse complement strand
ATCAATCAGTATCAACAGGTCCGGACGGGTGGTTTTAAGGACCCGTTTAACCACTCGCATGCCTCTTAGGATGGCTAAAGTCTTTGAAAATACTTCTGTTATCCCTACGACGGAAATCTCGGAAGCATCGATCAGGATGTCAACCCCGGTTTCTTTTAGCGATCGCCCGCCGATGCCGCAGAAAACGAGTCCATTGTTCCTTTTTTGCATGGCGCTGACGAGTTTCGCTCCGTGCAGATCACCGGAAGTTTCACCGGCAATAATCATGATACGTTTTTTCTTTGAAAAATGGTCCATGATTAAGCGAATTCATATTTGTAATTTGATATTCGAATTTTGCCTGAATAAGGGTTTCGTTCAGGCACTGTCTAATGCAAAAATTTTCGAACGCCCGCCTTAATCTGATCCATAACATTTAAAGCGATTTCAAGGGCATCTCGTCCCATTTGTGCGGTAACCTCCGGTATTTCACGATGAAGTGCCGCATTGACAAAAGAAGTCAGTTCATTTTCCAGGGCATCGCCTGTTTCAAAGCTCATCTGTTTGATATCCATGCCGGGTATCAGTCCGCGATTATCGGTGCTTTTCCGCTGAATCGCAGTAATCTCTCTTTTTGAAAAATCGACAGAAACATAGGCATCCCTCTGAAACAGCCTGATTTTCCTTTCATTTTTGGTTGATATTCGACTGGCGGTCACATTGGCCACACATCCGCTTTCAAATTCAAGACGGGCATTTGCAATATCGACATGTTCAGAAACCACAGGC
The DNA here is from genome assembly GCA_037381105.1 of Desulfobacterales bacterium. Taxonomy (GTDB): domain Bacteria; phylum Desulfobacterota; class Desulfobacteria; order Desulfobacterales; family UBA11574; genus UBA11574. Next base: position 9,673 of record JARRRC010000181.1, on the reverse strand, counting down.
ACACCCGATGCATAAACCGCACGTATTCCGGATTTGACAAAGTTCAAAATAAGATCAATATCGTGGATCATCAGGTCCAGAACTACACTGACATCGGTGCAGCGCCGCTTAAAAATACTCAACCGGTGAGATTCAATGAACATCGGCTGTTTCACGATATCTTTCAGCGCCACGATCGCCGGGTTAAAACGTTCGAGATGGCCGACCTGTATCAACAGATTCTTCGACGATGATAAACGAATCAGCTCATCAGCCTCTTCGACGGTTTCCGTAATCGGCTTTTCAATTAGGATATCGGTATTGTTATGCAAGAAATCTCTGGCAATAACAAAGTGAGCCGGTGTCGGTACGGCGATACTGACAGCATCAACTTTCCCAAATAGCGCCTGATGGTCTATATATGCCGTTGTATTGATCTTTTGGGCCACAGCTTCTGCCCTGCATTTATCTATATCAACAATCCCCACCAGTTCAACGTTGGCCATCCGGGCATATTTTTCAGCATGAAATTGCCCCAGATACCCGACGCCGACCACACCGACTCGAAGTTTTTTCATCCTGTCACTCATCTCTTGCAACGATCGCAATACCAAATTCGTCGGCCAGATCGATCATCTCTTTTTTGTCTGCATACCTTAACGACAACAGCGTTGCCATTGCCGAGTTTCCCCCCGCGTTTTATGGTGGCATCTGTTCCATCTATGGCTTCCACCGCCATCACTGATCCGCGGCACACTACAACACACTGGCCAATATCCAGGCGCCCGATCTCCTTTGCCAATTTCCATCCGATGTCCAGATCCTTTTTTTCAATTCGTGACGGCTTTCTTTTTGTCCAATATCCCGGCGCTGCTAAAAGTTCCGGCACTAAAAATGTTGAGGATTTTACTTGAATCCCCTCTTCTTCGAGAATCCTGACAAACTCTCTTAATATTCCATCATCATGGGTATGTCGCATCCCGGCAATAAGTGAAATGGCTTTTGTGTCCGGCCTGACATCAAAAAACATTTTTGTCTTTGTGATGCCGCCCACCAGAGCAGCTTGATTGACGTTGTTTTGTTTAAAAAATTTAATAATGCGCTTCAATTGTCCAATATAGATCCATTTCGCAGTATCGACATGATCGTTCAAGGCCGGATCGGTCTCGTTTTTATGAGCAATGGCAAAAACACGAAACCCTTTGGCTTTAGCCGCTTTTGAAAAAAGAATGGGGAACTGCCCGTTCCCTGCTATGAGTCCTAGTCGCATAACAACAAATTCGCCTGATTTTTTTCCTTACGTCTCTTCTAACAAGAGCTTTGGCAAAAAGACTCGATTGGAATGCTGGAATACCGGATATCGGATAAACGGACAAACTGTCTACCGCGTAATTCCTCGCTGTGAAGATTGGATGAAACGAATCAATTCATTCACTTCGGGAACCTGATCAACTTCCGCCTTGACTCTTTCTATGGCTTCATTCAGCGTCAGTCCGATCCTGAAGATAATTCTGTAGGCCTTTTTTAATAAGGATAATGTCTCCGGTGTAAAGCCTTGTCGTTTAAGTCCCACGCTGTTCAGTCCGTGCAGCTTGGCCCTGTCACCGGCGGCGATAACATACAGGGGGATGTCTTTCACCACCGCTGATTTTCCGCCGATATAGGCATAACTGCCGATCCTGACAAACTGATGAATCGCCACCAGTCCCCCCACCGTCACAAAATCTTCTATGACGATATGACCCGCAAGGGTTGCATTGTTTGCCAAAATAACTTTTTCCCCGGTTCTGCAGTCATGGGCGATATGGACATACGCCATAAGAAAATTTTCTTCACCCACTTCAGTAATACCACCGCCAAATCCCGTTCCTCTATTGACGGTAACAAACTCTCGGATAACCGTCCCGCGTCCTATCTTAACATGGGTTTCCTCTCCTTCAAATTTTAATGCCTGGGGCACTGCACCGATGGAGGCATATTGAAAAATATGGCAGTCCGGTCCGATGCTGACATACGGCTGAATAACGACATGAGGACCGACAACCGTTCCGGACCCGATCTGAACCTTTTCACCAACCATGGAATACGCCCCAATGTCGACATTTGCATCTATATCTGCTTTGGAATCGATAATTGCCGTCGAATGTATCATTTTCTTTCTCCAAAACTGGCCATCAACTCGGCTTCAGCCACAATCTTTTTATCAACATAAGCCATCCCGGCCATTTTGAACACCTTGGCCCGTTGTTTCAAAAACTTCATCTCAAATATCACCTGATCTCCCGGTGTAACGGGGATCCGAAATTTAACCTTGTCGATACCCATAAAATATATCAGGGAATCATGGAACTCTTTGCCCAGAGATTTGGCAGTCAACACTGCCCCGGCCTGAGCCATGGCCTCTATGATCAATACACCGGGCATGATGGGATTTTGCGGGAAATGACCTTGGAAAAAGGGTTCGTTGATTGTGACATTTTTAAGAGCGACAATTCTCTCACGGGGCGTCAACTCCAAGATACGATCAATCAGAATAAATGGGTATCGATGAGGAATCAACTTCATGATTTCCTGAATATCCAAAACACTACCCGTCATTTTTTCTCCTGTTGTATTCATCCAGTTTTTCCTCCATTTCCTTTAATCTCCGTTCGATCTCTGAAAACTTTTTTGCAAGCTCCGGAAGTTTGGGAAGGACTCTTTGTACTCTTAACCATTGCCGGTGGGGAATTGCGGAGGATCCCGACACGGTTTCGCCGTCGGGTACGGATTTGGCCACTCCGGCCTGAGGTCCGATGATTGCCCGATTTCCAATGGTCAGATGTCCGGCAATCCCTGCCTGTCCCGCCAAAATAGCATTTTTTCCGACCGTGACGCTTCCTGATATCCCGACCTGCCCGACAAGCAGCGTATTTTCTCCCACGGTCACATTATGTGCAATATGGACCAGATTGTCGGTCTTGACACCGCTTTGAATCCATGTTTCCCCGAAAGTTGCCCTGTCGATGGTGTTCCCGGCCCCAATTTCAACATCATTGTCGATTTTTACGATGCCCATATGAGGGATCTTGCAATATTTGTCACCTTCAGGCACAAAACCGAAACCATCACTCCCGATAACCGTTCCCGCATGAATGGTAACGCGATTTCCAATGATGCATCGTTCAAGAATTGTCACATTGGGATAGATCCGAACATCGTCTCCAATGACAACGCTATTACCGATAGCGACGCTGGAATGAATCACGACGCGATGACCGAAGGTCACATTATCTCCGATTACGGCCATCGCCGCTATGGATACATCTTCTCCGCATAAAAATGCTTTGCCGATATATGCATCCCGGCTGATGCCAAGATCCGGTTTTGCAGAGGGATGAAAAAGGTTTAAAACCTTTATAAATGCCAACTGGGGATTGCCTACCTGTATGATGTTCCTCGTTGCGGCATCAAAATCCCGGGGAACAATTACCGCACCGGCATTCGTGTCATCAATTCTTTTCAAAAACTTTGATTGGCCGGCAAAGGTAATTTCATTTCCCTTTGCATCTTCAAAAGATGCAGCGCCGGATATCTTCAGGTTCCTGTCACCCCTGATTTCTCCTTCAACGATTTCGGCGATGCTGGCAAGCGTCAGTTCCATTTTGGTCTCTTTGGTTATTTTTTGTTTTTCTTTGAAGGTTTTTGAGAAATCTTTGCATTGTATTGCTGAATCACCCGGTCGGTGATATCGATGGCGTCCGGAGAATACAACACACCTGCCTCTCGTTTTTCGAAGATAATGAGAAACCCTTCCTTTTTACCCATCTCCGAAACGACTTCCATAACCTCTTTTTGAATGTCTCTAACGAGTCTTGCTTCGTGCAGTTTAAAATCATTCATATATTTATTTTTTAAGGTTTTAAAGTCATTGATATTGATTCGTATTTCGCGTTCTTTCTCCTCCCTCATTTCTTTACTCATGACCAGTGCTTCGCGTTCCAGCTTATTCTTCTTCGCATCAATCTCTTCCCCTTTCTTCTTTAGATCGTCTTCCATCTGTTTTCCTCGTTTGTTGATTTCCTCCGTCGCCTTTTTTCCGGCGTCTGATTTCTCAAGTATCTTTTGGAAATCGACAACACCGATTTTGGCTACATCCGCCCCATAGGAAGATGCAACAAAGAAAAACATAGAAAAAACGATTGTCGCCAGTATCATTTTACAATAACGCAAATTATCCCCCCTCAGAGATCAGTTATCCATAGTATTTTTTCAAATAGTAGAAGCGGCAACGTGCATATTATTTAAAATGCCGTCCCCATGGAGAATTCCCAACGTCCGCCTTTCTCTTCGCCTTCCTGAACATCAAGTTTGTACCCATATTCAATCCGTATCGGCCCCATGGGAGAATACCATCTGAAGCCGAACCCGACACTATCTCTTAACGTACCCAAGTCAATGCTTTCGTCTTCACCATAAACATTGCCGGTATCATAAAAGACCAGGCCGACAAGCCCCTGTTTTTTTAATATGGGAACAATATATTCAGCATTGAACTGAACAAATTTGTTCCCGCCGATCTCATTTCCATCTTCATCCAAAACATGTATTTCTCGCCAGTCATATCCGCGAACCGAATTTATGCCACCCAGGTAAAACTTTTCGTAATCGGGCAAAATCCCGCTTGAATTTTTTCGAACGTACCCTGCTTTGGCATGCAAGAAACCGACGGTTTCCAGAGGGAGCGATTTATACCACCCGGTTTCGGCCAAATATTTCGTAAAGCCGACATTCCCGCCAAGGCCTGCATATTTCACCGATATGCTGTGCTTCGATCCTTCCGTTGGATTAAAACGTTTGTTCCTGGAGTCATAGGTTAACGCCGCCGTCACACTGCTGGTAATATTGGTGCCTTCCAAGTCTTTGATCGATTTTGCTGCATTTTCAGCGATGTTTGTTATATCGGCATCGTCATAATTGTACTGAATGCTTGCCCTTAAAAAATCACGAACAGGATAACTCAGCTTGAAACCTCCCCCGAAGCTTTTCCGGTCATACGTATCATAATCGGTCTCCCAATTATACAGATTGACGCCGGCTTCCAAGGGAATATCAAACAACCACGGTTCTATGAAGCTCAGCCTGTAGAGGCTGGAAATCCCGCCGATCTGGCCTTCCAATTCCAGTGTCTGCCCTCTCCCAAATAGATTTCTCTGGGAAACGGACACCGTTCCAAAGACATTCTCCTCGCTGCTGTATCCCGCGCCAAAGGCCATGGTGCCGGTGGGCTTCTCTGTGACATCGATCTTTAATATCATCTGATCATCGGCACTTCCTTTGACAGTGTTGACTTTTATGTCTTCAAAATAATCGAGTCGATAAAGGTTTCGTACGCTTCGTTTCAGCTCCTGACCATTGTAAAGTTCCTGTTCATAAACACGAAGCTCCCGTCGAATCACCTTGTCTCTTGTTTTTGTATTGCCGGCAATAATAATTTTTTCAAAATAGACCTGTTTACCCTTTTGAACAACGTAGGTAATATTCACGGTCAATTTTTTAATATCTTTGTCGATCCGTGGAGATATATCGGCATAGGCATAACCTTCATCAGAGTAGATATCCGTTAGCGCCAAAACGTCATTGCGCACGATCTCGCGATTGTAATACGTCTCTTTTGTGATCTTAAGGCGTTTTATCAATTCTTCTTTGGGCAAAACCAGATCACCGGTTATGCCCACGTTCCCGACCTTAAACCGCGGCCCTTCGTCAATCTTTATGGTAATATAAATCCAGTTCCCCTTATATTTAATTTGCGGTTCCCCTATTCTGGCCTGTATATATCCATTGTTATAATAAAATGATGACAATTTTGTGATGTCCTGATCAAGATCCTCTGTTTTCAGGTCTCCGGAAGAGG
>JARRRC010000181.1:0-3743 GCA_037381105.1 Desulfobacterales bacterium | reverse complement strand
TCCGAAGTCTTGATCAGTTTTTTTAACTCTTTGTCCGAATAAGCCTTGTTTCCTTCAAATTTTATACTTTTAATTAAAACTTTTTCACCCTCATTGATATCGAACTCCAGGTCGGCCTGGTTGTGTTCCAATTCATGAATATGGTAAGTCACTTTAACGTTATGGTAATTTTTTTCCTTATAAAGTTCTTCTATACGGGCAATATTGCTACGGATTTTAAAGGTATTCAGAATAGAGCCTGTTTTGATGGTCAAGTTCTCCTTGAGTTTTTCCTCCTTAAATAATCGATTCCCTTTAAACCGAATGACTCGTATCGTCGGCTTTTCTTTAACCTTGAAGATGATTTTTTTACCGCCGGGCACATTTTCAGCTTCAACTCTTATATCATCAAAATATCCCATTGCATACACTGCTTTTACGTCTTCGGAGATGCTCTTTGGAAGATAGATGTCACCGGGTTTTGTTTTGATAACCCTTTTTATAGCATCAGCCTCTATTCGTTTGTTGCCGGTAATTTCAATACTGACAATCTTCTCCCGCTTAAAAAGCTTCATTCCGATATCACGGGCAAGTTGTTTAACGATTGCGGGCAAATTTTCTATGCCATGACCTTCTTTGACAAAAATTATCGGGAGTCCCTTTTTGTTAATATTAATCAGTTTTACATCCAAACTGAATTTTTTCCCGATTAAGGTTAGACTCCCCCATACAACATAATCCGCCCCTTTGCTTAAACCAAAATTCCGGATTGTTTCATAATTTTGAGATATCTCCTTCAACCTGGCGTGAGACTCGATTTCCGATTTCAAAATAACGGCGCCTTGATCTTGAATATGTGTTTGCAATACCTTCAAAATTTCACTCTGTAAAGATGAAAGATCTTCACTTGAATGAATATCAAATGGCAATACCATCACCTTAATACTATCCGCAGATCGGGCAATATTCGGTAAAAATAACATTATGGCAATAATAATCAGGCTCAGATGTCTGTATATTAAAGTTCTCAATACCTAAGTTCTCTATTCAATGCTGCCGGATTTATTGTCTCGACTCTGCCTGTTGATCGATATTAAAGACGCTTCATATAGGATAAATTTTCTGATGAAAGCAATCGACTCCCAAAAAGTCAACCGCTTATTTTAATTGTATTTTTATGACTCGTTCATTTCTATTAATTTACCATCCGCAATGGTCATAATGCGTGACATGTAGGATGCAAGTTCCGTATTATGGGTCACCGTCGGCCAGGAGAATTTCCGGCTCGAGCACCAGGCTTCTGGCCAAGGCAACCCGCTGCTGCTCGCCACCTGAAAGTTTGGCAATTCTGAAATTTAATCGGTCTTTTAAACCGACCCTGACGAGCATTGCCTCCGAAGATGCTCTGGCTTTATTTTTGCTCTGTCCGCTAATCAGTGCCGGCATCATTGTATTTTCAAGTGCTGAAAATTCGGGAAGCAAATAATGAAACTGAAATACAAACCCCACGGTTTCATTTCGAAATTTGGCCAGTCGGGTTGGATCTAAAAGAAAAATATCCTCCCCTTTTAAAAAATAGCTTCCGCTGTCGGGTCGATCAAGAGCCCCGAGAATATGGAGCAATGTCGACTTTCCGATTCCTGAAGGACCGACAATCGCCAATGTCTCTCCGGCATTTAAATCAATATTCAATCCCTTTAAGATGTCGATGCGGGTATCGCTGTTGTCATATCCTTTATATAGATCTCTAACAGACAAAAAATGATCCATAGGATATCTTCTATCATGCCCTTGAGAGCTACCCATAGCGGATTGCCTCTATGGGATTGAGCTTTGATGCCTGAATCGCCGGATAAAGCGTTGCCAAAAAGCAGATGACCATCGCTGCAGAAGCGATCATAATAACATCCAGCGCTTCAAGTCGCACCGGCAAGGTCGAAATATAGTAAACATCTCCGGGAAGATGGATGAATTTATATTTTTCCAACAACTCACATAAGGTAAAGCCCAAACATACGCCCAGCGTGGTCCCCACGGCACCGATAATCATACCCTTGAAGATAAAAATTTTTCTAATGCTGCTGTCCATGGCGCCCATAGCCTTTAATATAGCGATATCCTTTGTTTTTCCCATAACCATCATAATCAGCGTGCTGGCAATGTTAAACGCAGCCACCAGAATGATAAGCGCCAAAATAATGAACATCACCGTCTTTTCAAGCTTAAGGGCGGAAAAGAGATTGTGGTTCATCTGCATCCAGTCCCTTGCCCAGAAAGGGAACCCAAGTTTAGAATCGATCTTTTTCGAGATATTCCCCGCATTATATATATCTTTGACACGAACTTCGATGCCGGTCACGGCGTCTTTCATATGCAGCATTTTCTGGGCATCTTTCAGGTTGATATACGCCAAAGACGCGTCATATTCGTACATTCCGGATTCAAAAAGTCCCGCGACCTCGAACCGTTTCATGGACGGCAGGTAACCTATGGGAGACATCATGCCACGGATTGATATCAGATATACCATATCGCCCTTGACAACCCCCAGATTTCCGGCAAGCTCTTTACCGAGAATGATTCCCGGAGCAAAAACCTTTGGTTTTTTTGAATGATTATTCTGCTTAAGACGCTGCAATTCGGATTTTTTTAAAATTTTTATGACATTTCCGGCGGAGTCCGGATCTATACCTCTTAAAACAGCGCCCGCGACGCCGGTTGATGATCGCAGCATAATTTGAGAATAGATGAAGGGTGTGGCAGCTTCCACTCCGTCCATTTCTTTGATTTGTTTGGTTATCCCTTGATATCCGGTAAAAGAACCGCCGTGGCGCATCACCACGATATGGGATTCCACTCCAAGTATCCGCTGCTTGAGATCAGACTCAAAGCCCGCCATGACGGCAATTACGACGATCAACGCCATTACACCAACGGTAACACCGGCAATGGAAAGCAGGGTAATGAGTGAAACGAACGTATCTTTTTGCTTGGCCTTAAGATAGCGGCCGCCTATGAAATACTCAAAAGACATATTAAAAGGTTATGGGTTACAGATTATTGATTTCATTTTCTATGACCCAATACCACTTTCTTTAACCGGTTTCAATCGGTTTCATGTGTGTAAAAAGAATCACTTCTCTAATGGAAGCGACATCCGCAAAAAGCATGACAAGCCGATCTATCCCAATTCCCTCTCCGGCGGCGGGGGGCATGCCGTACTCCAATGCTTCAATGTAAACTTTATCCATATAATGGGCTTCTTTATCACCGGCTTCCCTATCAGCGGTCTGCTGCAAAAAACGCTGCTCCTGGTCTTCCGGATCATTGAGTTCTGAAAATCCGTTGGCTATCTCATGCCCGGCAATGAAGAGCTCGAATCGATCCGTAAGGGTCGGATCCGCCTCATTCTTTCGAGAAAGGGGAGAAACCTCTACCGGATATCCGGTAATGAATGTGGGTTGCATTAGTTTCGGTTCCACCAGGATATCAAATAACTTAGTGATAATCTTTCCTTTGCGCCCGGTTTTGGTTATTTTAATGTTTTTCGAATTCGCAAATTCAAGCAATCCTTCACGGTCCTTCAAGAGATCGGAAGCGATCCCGCCATATTCTTCCAAGGCGCGAGCAAGGGATATTCGACGCCATTTTGTGCCCAGATCTATTGTATTTCCCTGGTAAGATTCGAAAAAGACGATGCTATCAGGATCAATGGGGTTTTGGTTGATGATCGTTTTCTTGGTGCGGGCTTTAATCCGGCACAT
>JARRRC010000180.1:9923-10802 GCA_037381105.1 Desulfobacterales bacterium | reverse complement strand
TAATGAATTGTTAGCTGACCCAAAAGAACGTGCAGAACATGTTATGTTAGTAGATTTAGGGAGAAACAACTTGGAAAATGTCACCAGCTTTTATGTATTCTTTTGCAATGTTTACTGCTTTTTCAAAACGTTCCTAATTTTGTTGGCAAGATTTCTTAGGCGCCATAATCGGCTGCAGCGATATTTCACCAAATATCCTCCGCGTGTTTTGGGAAGATATCCCGCAAGGTGGATTGCATCCATTCTTCCCAAGTCATTCTATTATAAAATGAGCAAAATTGTTCAATGAGAACCACGCAAGAGGATTTAACTGTATGATTATCCTTAAAAATAAAACAAACGCGATATTATCCACACAATCCATTAACCTTCTTAAGCCATAAAGATGAAACGTGAAACCAGCTGTATAAACTCAAGGGTTATCCTGGATTATATCAAAGAACATTATCAAGGTGATTGTTCCGATTTCGTCAAGAACCTTGACCCTGAAATCGATCTTCTTCCTGATCCGGAAGCCTTTTTGAGGGATCCCAATAACTGGATCTCTTGCACCGTGGTTTCCAAATTATTTGAACGGACAAGATCGATTTTTAACGACGAATGGGCTCCTTACAAAATTGCTCAATATGCGGTTGAGAAGACGGATCTTGGCTTCAAAAGCTTAATTGTAAAAGTTTTCGGATCGCATAACAAAGCACTAAGAAACGCTCAAAGGATAAACACCAAATGGAACAAAAGTAAGGAAGTTGAACTGGTGTCAATCAAAAGAAACCATGCCATTATTCGGCTGCACTGGAATCCCCGGATGGATGTATCTAAAGATATCTGCCTGTATAATCAGGGTGCTTATACGTTTATACCAACGACATGGGGAAGAGA
>JARRRC010000180.1:1021-9889 GCA_037381105.1 Desulfobacterales bacterium | reverse complement strand
TGTTACTTTGAAGGCGCCCCATACTGTGAATACTATCTAAGATGGACGAAAAAGAACAGATTCCAGGAATTTTCTTCCCGGTTTTTCACGCCAAAATCCGTTTTAATGAAAACCATAAAAGAAATCGAGAACGATAAGAAATTAATTGAAGAAAAATATGAAGAAGTCAATTGTCTGAATTTAGAACTTAATTATAAAATCAAACAGCTTATGGCCATACAGGAGACCGGAAAGGCGATCCTCTCTGTTCTAAATCTGGAACAACTTTTAACTGTCATAATGAATATTCTTTCAAATGTATGCCGGATCCATCGTGCCGTAATCATGCTCGTGAATGAAAATGAAAGGCTGCTCGAATATATCCACGGCACCGGTTTTGACGGTGAGGTCCCGGAAGCGGTAAAAAACTATAAAGTATCGCTCGATCGCTTGAGCAACATACTGGTCAGAGTCGCCAATACAGGGCAATCCGAGTATGTGCCCGAGGTAGAAAACTCAAGCTTGAGAAAAGAAAACATTATGTTAACGTTAAGTAAACCTACTTCGGCATATGTGGTTCCCCTGATCACCCGTTCCAAGGTAATTGGCGTCATTGCCACTGATGCGGTGGACGGAAAAGGCGTGCCCAAAGAAACCAGAGAAACACTGGAAATCTTTGCGCCGCAGATCGCCATTGCCATAGAAAACGCAAGGCTTTACAGAAAGCTTCAAGAACAAATGAAGGAACTCAAATGCTCCCATGCCCTTTTGGACCGGTCCGAAAAATTTTCCTTTTTGGGCAACCTGGCAGCAAGGCTCGCCCATGAGATAAAAAATCCCATGACTGCCATAGGAACTTTCATTCAGATGCTGCCACAGAAATATAACGACGAAGAATTCCGCAATGACTTTCATAAGATTGCAATGGAAGAAACCCGCCGGATAAATAACCTCATCACAGAACTTCTGGATCTGGTCAAAACCAAAGAATCTCATTTTGAACCTGCCGACCTTCATGAATTAATCGACAAAATGATTCTCCTTATTTCACCCCAAAGTAAGGCTAAAAGAATCAAGGTAATCCGCGGGTTTGATCCGGCCATCGGTCGAGTATGGATGGATTCGGAAAAGATGAAGCAGGTTATTTTAAATCTTCTTTCAAATGCGGTTGATTTTACTCCGGAGGATGGAAAGATCGAGTTGATAACAAGAATCTTAACTGAAACGGGAAAGCCCAAAGCGATTCACATCCAGATTAAAGACAATGGAACCGGAATTCCTCCATCTCATATTGGCAAGGTATTTGATCCATATTTTACCACCAAGCATAAAAGTGTTATGCACAAGGGAACCGGTCTCGGCCTGTTTATTGCCCACCAAAATATGCAGGACCATGGCGGAAGCATCGACGTAAAAAGCGATCTTGATGAGGGATCCGTCTTCACGCTGACCCTCCCTATCAGCAATTCCGATCGATCACCACACCCAATCGATGGGAGAAAAGGATCGTGCGAATAGACAAGGTCATCATATATCGCGTAACGCTTCCTTTTATATCTGATTTTTCTCATTCTCTAAGAAAAAGGTTTCATGTTAATAATATCATTGTCGAGGTCGCGGCCGAAAAGGATAAAATTAAAGGATACGGTGAAGGTGCCCCCAGATCCTACGTAACCGGGGAATCCCAGAAAAGTGCCGCCAAAAGCATATACGATTTCACACAACGTGATAATTTCCCGTGGGAATTGAAAGACATTTCCCAGATATGGGATTTCGTCGACAGCCTTTCAGGCGAAAAGACGCACAATGCTGCGATTTGTGCTCTTGAAACAGCGCTTTTGGATGCTTTTGGTAAAAGCGAAAACAAAAATATAACCGAATATTTCCCCAAAGATTATTATACGCACAATGTCTATTATGGAGGCGCGATTCCGCTCGCCGGCAAACATAGAATCACGGCGTTATGTCAATTGATTAAAACAATGAAAATAAATAAGTTGCGTCTGAAGCTGGGAAAAGATTTCGAACAGAATAAAGAAATATTCGAAACAGTTCATACTGTATTTGGAGGAGATTATGATCTTCGGGTGGATATTAATTGTGCATGGGACAGTAAACTTGCCTTTATGCATATCCCCCTGATCCAAAAATACAATGTCAAGGCCATTGAACAGCCCATGAGACCGAACGACCCGGACATTGGTGACTTTGCCAACCTTATGCAAACTGAAGGGGTTATCCTGATGGCCGATGAATCGGCGTGCTCTTTGGGCGACATGGAAAAGATCGCCAAAGAAGGCTATTATAAAATGATTAACGTCAGATTGTCCAAATGCGGCGGATTCAGAAACTCATTAAAGATAATTGATTACTTACGGATGAACGGGATTCTTTTCCAAATTGGATGTCAATTGGGCGAATCAGGCATTCTTTCCGCTGCGGGCAGAGTGCTGTGTCTTCTCTGCCGGGACGCCGTATACTATGATGGTTCCTATGATGAATTCATTTTAAAGGAAAATACGACATTCGAAAATGTATCTTTTGGGCCGGATGGTAAAGCGAGTCTTTTGAAAGGTCCCGGATTGGGCATAATAGTCAACCCCCGGCAATTAAAAAATATATGTAATGATGATACCGTCATATCTACCTAAAACTTTTAGCTTTAAAGGTCAAACATGTGCTCGGAATTAGATTATGTCCAATGGAAAGAAGAACATAAAAGTATACTTAAAAGCTTTGATGGTAAAAATATTTTCTTGTTGTTTTCAGGAGGCAAGGACTCGACTGTCGTATTGGATCTAATTTCTATGGCTAGAGAAGATTTCGGATTCGATTTTGCGGCACATTCAGCAACATTTCCGAATCACAGATACACCCGTGCAGAAAAGATGAGAATAGAATCTTATTGGCAAAGACAAGGGGTGAAAATAATATGGCATGACATCGAGAAGAAGGATGACTGCCTTGCGCATTCAGAGAATCCATGCCATCTGTGTCAAGAATTGAGAAAAAATCTGCTGAACAGCATTTTGGCGCGCTCGATAGAAGATTGGAGCCGCCTTGTCCTCATCGTGAGTTACTCTCTTTGGGATATCGTCAGCTATTCCTTGGAGCATTTGCTAACCGATACTTTTTCCAACCCCAATCAAAGGAGAAGTATTGATAAAAATAAAAGATTCAAGGAAACATCTCAGCGTTTTTATCCATTTTTAACAATGAAAGAAGGGTATCAAATTTTTAGACCTTTGATTCAATACAACAACGATGATATTCTGAAAGTCATCGCCCAAAAAAGCCTTCCAACACTTTCAATACCTTGCAACTTCAAAGACTTCAGACCCAAAAGGATTTTAGAAAAATACTACGAAAAAATGGGGCTGCGCTTCAATTATAATCAACTCATGCATTTCGCTAAAAATTCACTTGGTATCCCGGACATTTATTCTCTCACCGCCCTTGAGAGAGAGGATTATCTCACTAATATATTTTAACCATCAGTATCAACCTGAATATGCATTCCAGATGTATTACGATTTTTCCAAATATCGCGTAAGAACACGTGTGAAAAGCCGGGTTCCTACTTCCAGGACCCTTTCATCGAGATCAAAATAAGGAGAATGGAGGCTACGCCGCCCCATTTCCGACAAAAATAAGCAAAATCTTCGGCGCCCATTCTCGGAAGGCCGCTGTGGACATTGTCGGCGCCCAAAACTTCTTTGGCACAGGCCTCGACATGTTTTACCAGTTTAGGGTCATTGACCAAAACAGGATATCCTTCGGTGATATTCAGTGTTGCGGAAATGCCGTAAGATCTCCCCAAACCCTCAACCATATCTTCAAGACGTCTGATAATCTTTTTACGAATATCGGGGTTCAAGGTGCGAAGAGTTCCCTCCAGCACAGCCTCTTCGGGGATAATGTTTGTCGCTGTTCCAGCCTGAAAACGCCCGATGGTGATCACTGCACTCTCAAGAGGCCCAAGTTCACGGCTGATCAGCGATTGCAGTTGTGTAACAAGGTATGCTCCCGCAACAATGGGATCCTTACAGTGGTGCGGATGAGCGCCATGGCCGCCCTTGCCCTTCAAACGGATGAAAAGACTGTCCGCAGCTGCATTGCTGATATCCGGCGCCATCCGAATATGTCCCATCGGCAGTTCAGGATACATATGCCCGGCAAAAGCCGCGCTTATCGGCTCGTTATCGAAAATCCCGGTATTCAGCATTGTTCTGGCGCCGTCGCCGCCTTCTTCTGCAGGCTGAAATATAAAAACAATTTCACCGCAACCATTCTGAGGCCATCGATTTTCTATCAACCATCGGATGACCCCCAGTGCAATGGTCATATGCCCGTCGTGTCCGCAGGCATGCATGAACCCCGGATTTTGGGATTTGTACAGGACATCATTTTTTTCTTCCAGCCTCAGGGCATCCATATCCGCCCGGAAAGCAACCATTTGGCCGGCGCGTGATGCACGCAGCCTCGCCACTACGCCGGTTTCCCCAACTCCCGATAAAAAAGGGACTTTGAAGGTATCCAGCACCTCACAAATTTTAGCTGCGGTCTTTACTTCTTTGTAAGCCGGTTCCGGAAACCGGTGAAAAAAGCGACGCAACTCCACAAGCCATCTGAAAAAATCATCCGGTAATGTTGCCGACATGCTATACCTCCTCCCAGGGATTCATCTGATTTGGAAAAAACTTGCCGTGAATGGCATTGAGCGCACAATGCAAATCCCGGTTCCGCACCAAAAAATAGAGGGCAACCGGAGAAGGCCCGAATGAAATCATTTCAACATTAACGCCGCATTCGGCAGCGGCTGAGAAACATTTTGCCGCGATCCCTTTGCTTAGCATGAGTCCTGCGCCGACAATACTGATCAATGACACATCTTCAATCTTTTCCAGTCGTCGATAGGGCCTGGGATATATTGCCTTTAAGGCGTAACTGCCGGGTTCTATATCTTTCAGTGCAAGCAGCAGGCTGATGCAGGTTTGAGATGTCACCACGGATTTGATATTAATGCCGTTATCAGAAATCTGTTTGGCAATCAGAGAAAGGATGCCCGGCCGTGCGCCGACACCGGAAGCATGAACCTTGATGACGCCGATATCGCTGTCATGTGCCACACTTTTTATGATGCTTTTGGACTTCAGGTTTCGAGCGGTGATCAGACTTCCGGTGGCATCCGGATTCAAGGTGTTTTTGACGGCGATATTTACCCGGCAGCTTCTCAGGGGCTCTACGGTTCTCGGGTGAAGAATTTTGGCACCGAAATAAGAGAGTTCGGCAGCTTCGTCATAAGATAATCTCGGGATAAGCCGTGCCTCGGGAACAACATTTGGATCGGCGCTCATATATCCATCCACATCTTTCCAGACCTCCAGAATTTCCGCTTTCATTGCTGCGGCCACCACCGCTGCCGAATAATCGCTGCCGCCTCGACCGAATGTCGTGATGTCACCTTCCTCACTCACCCCAAAAAATCCGGGGATAAACAGAACAACGTTTCGCTTCATTAAAGGCTTTAGATTTCTCTGAAAATTCTGGGTTGTTTTGCGCAAATTAACCGTTGCGTCGCCAAACTTGCCGTCCGTCATCAAACCGATTTTCTCGGGCATGCGGCAGGCGGCCTGAACCCCTTTGGAACGAAGTGCGCTGGTCAGGAGCAGTGCGGAAAAACGTTCGCCGAAGCTGCTGATAATATCACGAATTCTTGGTGTGGACTCCCGGGTAAAACTGAGACCGTAATAAAGCCGTTCGAGTTGACTTAACGATTTGCTTAAATCCCGTTTAAACGTTTTTTGAGTATCTCCCTTATGCATCAGGTAACGTGCGATGAGCATATGTTTGTTGTTTAAGTAACCGATTATTTGTGGTATGTTTTCATCACTCTCGAGCGCGGCAGACATACGGTCAAGGAGGAAGTCGGTAATCCCGTTAAGGGCCGATACTACGAAAATGTGCCCCTGACCCCGATCGGCAATCAATTCCACAATTTTCTCGATATTCTTTTTCCCTTTTAAACAGCCGCCGCCGATTTTAATCACTTTCATTACGTTTCTCCAGAATCTCATTGGGAATGGGATTTAACGCAAACTTGCAAAAAGTGCAAGAATGAATAAAATATGATAGCTCGCAGGCGAGATATGTTACATTAAAAAATTAGTGTGTGAAACTTGAGTAAAAAGTAAATTTAGAGCAATATATAGAATAAGTGGAATGATGAATGCTTTCGTCAAGACTTCAGATTTTATTAACCGGGTAACAGGCAGACTTTATGAAAAAAACTGCAATGATCACATGTACCCAAAAGGCGTTACAAATTCCTCAACATCATCCGCGGTGCTCTTTTTGCTCGGCATGTATTGTCAAAGACAAGATCTTGCCGATACGCCGTGTTTGATTCTGAACAAACGATCCTTAAAAGTAAGACAACCCGGAGACTTGTGCTGCCCCGGAGGAGGTATATCTTTGAGGATGGACACCTTCTTATCCAAGCTTTTATATTTACCCGGTTCCCCCTTGATGCGTTGGCCGTACTGGCGAATGTGGCATAAACATCAACGCCGCGAAGCCCAAAATTTGGCCCTTCTTTTAGCCGCGTGTTTGCGGGAAGGTTTCGAAGAAATGCGCTTAAATCCTTTTGGCTTAAAATTTCTAGGGCCGCTTCCGTCCCAGAAGCTCATCATGTTTCAACGGGTGATTTATCCGATGGTATGCTGGATCGACCGCCAAAAGCGTTTCACCACAAACTGGGAAGTTGAAAAGGTCGTTTATATTCCGTTCCGGAATTTGTTGAATCCCTCTCTTTATGCACGATATCGGCTTAAAATTGAAACATCCGGGGAAAAGGAAAGACATCCGGATATAAGAGAATATCCCTGTTTTATTCAGCAGTCCGAAGACAGCACCGAAGTGCTTTGGGGCGCCACATTTCGCATTACCATGGTATTTCTTGAAATCGTTTTTGGGTTCAAACCGCCGGATATTGAATCGCTGCCGGTTGTCTATGGCTCTTTGGACAAGAATTATCTCACCGGAAACGGGTAAACCTCAATCCAGAATTTGGCAGGAGGCAACGTCATGAAAAAAGAGATGCTTGACCGCATAGAAATTATGCAAGGAGATATCACTGCGCTGAAACTCGATGCCATTGTCAACGCCGCCAATACAACGCTTTTAGGCGGCGGCGGCGTAGATGGTGCAATCCATAGAGCCGCAGGGCCCGGACTTTTAGATGAATGTCGAAAAATCGGCGGATGTCCCACCGGCGAAGCAAGAATAACAGCCGCATACAACCTTCCGGCAAAGCATGTCATTCACACGGTAGGGCCGGTTTATAGAGGAAAAGACAACGACCGAAGGCTCCTTTCACTTTGTTATACGAACAGTCTGAAACTTGCCGCTAAAAATAAGATTACTTCCATTGCATTTCCTGCAATTAGCTGCGGCGCTTACGGTTATCCCGTCAAAGAAGCATGCAGAATCGCAATGGATACGACGTGTCAATTTTTGGAAAAAAACAGCACGCTGAAAAAAGTCGTCTTTATCCTCTTTTCCGCAGACACCTATAAGGTCTACAAAGAATATCTAGAAGCTGTCTCAAAATAATCTTTTGGCCCAAACTCGGCGTTGGAACCTCGTTTTAAGTCCTCGACATACTTGAGTATGCCTGCGGGTTTAAACTCGGATCCGCCTTGATTTTGAACCAAAATCTTTATTTTGAGATGGCTTCTAAAAAAGTTATCGGATTAACAACTTGCCGCTATTTATGCGCAGGTTGTTCATGCGGAGTTGTCTGCGCAGTATGTGAAACGACCGCTTTCTGTTCGGAATTCGAAGTTGCTTTTTTAGGTGCGGCATATATATCTTCTTTTTTACCGACCTTCCATTTATTGCCTTGTTTGACCAAAAAAAGCCGGCCATCAAAATTTATGGTACCGGAAACTTTTACAACGGCCCGACTGCCCTCCTTTTTTTCCACCGAATATTTTAGTTTCGATGTATCGATCTTAACATTGTTATCGAATGCGCACTGTTTCTTTACATAATCCTTAGCCGCATCTTCAACGGTGGTTTTGCCGCATGCAAAAAGCATTAGAGCAGACAGAATAATAACAAGACAGACAATCTTTTTCATTGAGCACCTCATCAGTTTTTAATGGTTGAAAAAAATATTCAGGTGGGTCAATATATTTGAATTTCGAAGATGGACAATTAGCACCTCCGTTTAAAGCGGTCAAGTCCATTTAAATTTTGCGTTCATTAACCTTAAACTGGAGGAATTTTATGGAAAATCCCATTGAGAACTATTGGAAAACCAGATTAGCGGAATTAAAAGAGGCCCTGACTGAAAATAACTTTGAAGTTTTTATCGCAGAAAATCCCGATGAAGCCAAATCGATTGTCCTTGAAAAAATTATGCCCGAAATATCACCTAAAAGTGTCTCGTGGGGCGGATCTTTAACATTTGTCGCCACCGGACTTTATGATGTTCTCAAAAACAACGACGATCTTGACGTACTCGATACCTATGACAAAAATCTGTCACCTGAAGAAAGTCTGGAACGCCGCCGCCGCTCTTTGATGGTCGATCTTTTTATTACCGGAAGCAACGCAGTGACCGAGTCCGGTCAGCTTGTCAATCTGGATATGATCGGCAACCGGGTCGGCGCCATCACTTTTGGGCCAAAACATGTCATTATTCTTGTCGGTCGCAACAAAATCGTTCCGGATTTGGATGATGCCATGTTCCGTATTAAAAATTATGCTGCCCCGGTGAACACCATGCGGCTTGACAAAAAAACACCCTGTACAAAAACATCCTTTTGTGCGGATTGTAAAAGTCCGGATCGCATCTGCAACACCTGGACAATAACAGAAAAA
>JARRRC010000180.1:0-910 GCA_037381105.1 Desulfobacterales bacterium | reverse complement strand
GCAGGATTTCGTGGGAAAAAATTGATCAAGCCATTTAAGCCTTGTTCAATTTTTCCGTCATTTGGTCTTTATAAAGCTCATAATACTTAAAAACTTTTTCGATGTAATAATGGGTGGATTTATAAGGCGGGATCCCTTGATAATGTCTGACTTTTTTACTCCCGGCATTGTATGCCGCCAGTGCCAGCTTGACGTCTCCGTCAAATTTGTTCACGAGCTGTTTAAAATAACGGACACCGCCGCTGATATTTTGCTCAGGGTTAAAAATATCTTCCACACCAAGAGCTTCTGCCGTTGAAGGCATCAACTGCATAAGGCCTTTTGCCCCTCTTTTTGAAATGGCCTTGGGGTTGTATCCGGATTCAGCCATGATAATCGCTTTGACCAGAGCGGGATCGACCTTATAACGATTGGCTTCCTGAAGTATGATGGGGTGAAACAAGCGTTCCTTTTTATGCCTGTAGGGAGATGGTATATCGAATACCATAGGCTCGGGATTTTCGTCTTGGGAGGATTGCAGGTCCTTGGAATTTGAAATGCCGAGGGAGTGCTCCATCACCTGCACGTCTCTTTGGCCATTGTACATCCAGAGAATGGACAGCCCAAAAACTATAGTGAAAATAAAGAAAAAACGGATCGTTTCCACTACCAGTAACAGCTTGGAGATTTTATTATCCATTAGAAAGTTTAAATCCGTTGCGGTGGTATGAAAAACATCAGATTGAATTATCTACTAAATATAAGATTGAGCTTCAAAAGTGTCAAGTAAAAAATCTCTATATTGTGTTTTAAATAAATAAAACAACAACATATTGGTGTTAAGTTATACAAATGATTTTATAAACAACAGATAAGTTGCTTAATAAAAGGGAGTTTTTAATTGCCCGGATTTCTTTTTTCAAGAAAAAAA
>JARRRC010000179.1:0-5300 GCA_037381105.1 Desulfobacterales bacterium | reverse complement strand
AAGACCCGGGGATTGCTTGGAGAATTAATCATGATCTGACATTCCTTTGTATCTCTATCTTAAATCCGACATCATCAGAGTGCGTTGCTCCCTTGGGGCGCAATCCTAGCCCCATATTCTCCGGTGAATGTCAGGGACTGAGATAGTTTTTTAATCGAACAACTTTTTTGAAATACTTCCAGGCCAAACGGATGAACAGAAGAAAGCGCACGCGTGTGAATGAAAACCTTTCCACCGTTGCCGTTATATTTTTGCAAGGTATGGATCAGTTCATAGGCGGATGACCCGTCAAAGTCTCCCATGAGTTTTAAATGCAGACTACCGCTGTTCCGCTGACAATAAATTTTGAAATTTGACGCCATGCTTCGCTCCTTATTTTTTGCGCAGTCTTATATCTCAATTGAATAAAAAGAAGCCTAATGGCCTTTGATCTGTAAGCTTGTTTGAAATCGATGGATTAAAAGAACTCAACGATCAGTCTTGATCGTTTGATCTTTCTTTCAGGCAGTATTCGCGCCATAAACAGTCTTTTTGGTCACAGCTTTCGTCTGCTTTTCCAAAACATTCCGGGTTTCCCTCGATATGTTGAATGCTTCGAATGAGGCGTTTTAAATCCGGAAAATGGTCTTTTGAATTATTTTCCAAACTGTCTGCCATCCAGCAAAATTTTAAAAAATCTTTCGCTCAAGGGGTATGTATAGTGAAGATCAGCTTAAATAGATTTATGGATTATTTTTTATCAACTTTTTCGGTTTTGTCCATAGGGGCACTGCTTCATTTTTTCTGGGGAAATTTCCTATTCGGGGGTTCTCCCCCATTGAACGGGGTAAAACTTATTGGAATTACAATATATCGAGTTTTGTTCGATTTGGGGGGAATTAACGAGGGGTTATTTTTTCCATAAATCGGTGTCGATGAGGCCGAGTTTTGCAGCATAACGGGTCAGCTCAACCGTGCTGTGTATATCGAGCTTTCGCATGATGTTGTAACGATGATTTTCAACTGTTTTGGGGCTGATAAAAAGTTTATCCGCAACCTGCTTTTTGGATAGCCCTTCGGCCAAAAGACCCATGATTTCCTGTTCTCTAGCGGTTAGCATATTGTAGCGGGAGTCTTCAACCGTCACCTGATTTTTCGGCAAACCGACGAGCTGTTTGACCACCCGGCGGGAAACCGAAGCATCCATAAAATAATGTCCTCTTAACACACACTCAATGCCTTCTAATAGCAAATTTGCATCCGACTCTTTTACCAAATAGCCCGTAGCCCCGAACTGAAATGCTTCTATGATGTACTCTATTTGGGGATGCATGCTGACAATCATGACACAGATTTTAGCGGAACATCTTAAAATATCGCTAATTAAAACAAGCCCTTTTACATCCGGCAGACCCACATCCAACAAAACCAGATCCGGCTTGAATTCTTTGATCATTTGAAGCCCTTTCCGGCCGGTGCCTGCTTCGCCGATGATTTCATACCTGTGATCGTGCCCGATGATCGTCTTGAGGCCTTCCCGAAAAAGGGGATGGTCGTCAATGATTAATATACGTTTTTTCTGGCTCACGGTTCTCTTCCTAATAAGGAATTTTTATGGATATCTTGGCGCCTTGTATTCACCGAGGTTACGAGATCTTTCGATCTTTCAGCGGATTTGGTCCTTTCCTCTCAATCTTCTAAGATTCATCCGTAACGTTATGATTAGAAAATGAATCCATTTTCTTTGTTCATTGTATCGTAATCAAGTTTCATGCCAGTCAAAGTAAGTCTGAATGCTTTTGGCACATCCAATGTATTTTCAGTCGAATAATCATATTAGTGAGAACGTTGGCGAATGAAAGCCTTGCACGAGTGTATGTCATATATGACATATTGTCTTATATGACGCATCTTGAAGAAGGGATTATTCTTTCCATAAATCAATGTCGATGAGACCGAGCTTCGCGGCATAACGGGTTAGATCGATCGTGCTGTGTAGGTCGAGCTTTCGCATGATGCTGTGGCGGTGATTTTCAACTGTTTTGGGGCTGATGAAAAGTTTATCCGCAATCTGGTTTTTGGATAGGCCTTCGGCCAAAAGACCCATGACTTCCTGTTCCCTGGCGGTCAACAGGTCGTAGCCGGAACCCGCAACCGCCACCTGCTTTTCCGGCAAACCGATAAGCTTTTTGACCACCTGATGGGAAACCGAAGTGTCCATAAAATAATGTCCCTTAAACACACACTCAATACCCTCTAAGAGCAAATCAGCAGCCGACTCTTTTGCCAAATAGCCCATGGCGCCGGACTGAAATGCTTTAACGATATAATCTATTTTGGAATGCATGCTGACAACCATGACCCGGACTTTGGAGGAACATCTTAAGATATCACCGATCAAAACAAGTCCTTTAACATCCGGCAGACCCACATCCAACAAAACCAGATCCGGCTTGAATTCTTTGATCATTTGAAGCCCTTGGCGGCCGGTACCTGCTTCCCCGACGATTTCATATTTGGAGTCGTGCCCGATGATCGTCTTAAGGCCTTCCCGAAAAAGGGGATGGTCGTCAATGATTAATATACGCTTTTTCTGGCTCACGATTCTCTTCCTAATAAGGAATTTTTATGGATATCTTGGTGCCCTGCATCGGTCGCGATTGAAGGGCCATTCGGCCGCCAAGCAGATGGGTCCTTTCTCTCATACTCCGAAGACCCATTCGTTTTTCATTATTTAAATCGAAATCCCGCGCCTTTGCATCAAAACCTTTTCCGTTGTCTTCAATACGAAGAATGATATTCGGATAAACACCCATAAGCCGGACAATGGCCCGATCGGTATCGGCATGTTTTCTGATATTGTTTAAACCTTCTTGAACCATTCGGTAAAGATGAATTTTAGTATTGGAATCCAGTTTAAATAAATTTAAACCAGCCGATTGAAAATCAACTTTTATACCGAATTGGCTGGAAAATTCTTCGCAATACATCTCAAGGGCTTTCACGAGGCCCATTTCAGCCAGGGCAGGGGGTTGCAAATCATACGAAAGATTACGGATGGTATTAATGGCCCTTTCAAGTCGATTTGATATTTCCAGTAATTTTTCTTTCACAGAAAAATCCAATGCAGATTGATTTCTTAAAAGTATGTCAAACTCAATCTTTGAGGCCGAAAGATCTTGAGCCACCCGGTCGTGAAGTTCACAGGAAATCATCTGGCGTTCGGTTTCCTGTGCCTTTAATAATTGTTGTGATAGGTATCGAATACGGGATTCAGCGCGCTTTCGTTCACTGATATCTCGATTGACGCCTCGATAGCACAAAATATTCCCCTTTTTGTCCAAACACGGAATGCCGCTTGTCTCCATGATAACTTCCATTCCGTCCTTTCGAAGCAGGATATTATCAAATGACTTGATGGGTTTTAATTCCGCCATCAGCTCAAGGACCCTGGCTTTTAAGGCCTCTTTATCTTCTGAAGGGAAAAAATCGTAAAAGTATCTTCCGATCACCTCATCACAGTGATAGCCGATGATGTCTTCCACAACAGGATTTGAATAGATATACTTTCCTTTCCCGTCCATCTCCCAGATCCAATCCGATGTATTTTCAGCCATATCCTGGAATCGTTTTTCTAATTTTAAAAGGGATTGCTCGAGTCTTTCTTTGTCGACGACTTTCTCGATTACAGTGGGTAGCAGCGTAAAAAAATCTCCGGATTTGACCATATAGTCTATGGCCCCCAATTTCATGGCGCGGACGGCGACATTCTCATCTCCCTGGCCCGTGATCATAACCACCGGAATATCTTTTTCACTTTGACTTAAGGCCTCTAAAAAGTCGATACCGTTCATACCGGGCAAAAGATAATCCGTGATGATAATGGTGGGAGTGATGCTGTCAAGGCGTTCAAGGCATGTGTTCGCTTCCTGGAAGTGATATACCGAGGCGTGGGGAAACTCTTTGACGATGGCTCGCTTCATTAAACTGAAATGGGCCTCCTCGTCTTCAATGATTACAAGCGTCAATGGTTCACTGTCAAAACTCCTCATATTTTCCTTCTACCATGCAAACATGTTTATTCATTAAAGGTCGGCGGTTTATTGAGGATCATCCAGTAAAACTCAATTTGCCTGATCTTTTCCTCAAACTCCTTGAAACCAACAGGTTTGGTCAGGTAGCTGTTGGCATAATGATTATAGGAACGGGCAATATCCTCTTCCCGTTCAGACGTGGTCAGCATGATCACCGGAATTCGCTTCAGCAAAGGGTCTTCCTTGATCTTTTTTAGGACCTCTATTCCGTCGATTCCGGGCAGCTTAATGTCCAACAAAATTAATCCCGGCAAGGGATATTTCATTTTATCTTTATATTTTCCGCGGTGGTAAAGATAGTCGAAGGCTTCCTCTCCATCGGAAACAATGCGGACCCGGTTGGCATTTCCAGCCTTTCGAATTGCGCGTTTCGTGAGTTCCGCATGGGCCGGCTCATCTTCCACAAGCAATATATCCAAAGGTTCATAAACCATGGGCTCAAGCCTCCTTGTCTTTAAGGGTGAAATAAAATGTGGTCCCTTTTCCCAATTCGGATTCCAGCCAGATTTTGCCGCCGTGAAGTTCGATAATCCGCTTTACGATGGTCAGCCCGACGCCTGTCCCTTCTCCGATTTTTTTACCGGAAGGGAGCCGTTGAAAAATCTCGAAAATCTTTTGATAATATCGTTTTTCAATACCGATGCCGTTGTCTTTAACAAAGAACACCTTTTGGCCGTCATTTTCTGTTGCCCCGACATCGATCTTTGGAGAAGGATTTTCCTTTCCAATGTATTTAACGGCATTGGACAACAGATTCTCCATTACCTGGCCCAATCGTTCCATTTCACCATAAACCAGCGGCAGACCTTTTTCAACGGTTAATTTAATGCCGTTTTCATCAATGTAGGGTTTAAGTGTTTTTAAAACTTTTTCCATAAGATCGTCAAATGAAAACCCCTTTTTCCTCTCCGGCATCCGCCCGATGCGAGAAAGGTACAGCAAGTCGCTGATTAAACGCTCCATGTTTCGGGAAGCATCGCTCATATAATTAAGATATTTTTCTGCATTTTCATGAATCTGATCCCCGAAGTCTTCTCGCAGAGCACCGATGAAGCCCTCGATGGTCACAATCGGTGTTTTAAGATCGTGAGAAACCGTATACACAAATGTTTCAAGCTCCGTGTTTTTTTCGATCTCTGCCTGGCGCAGGATGGTTTCGTAGTCGATCCCCGCATAGACGATCGAGCCCTGCCGAAGATGCGGTTCGTATTCTTCGCGTTCTTCGAT
>JARRRC010000178.1:0-5307 GCA_037381105.1 Desulfobacterales bacterium | reverse complement strand
ATCAGGATAATGCCGTAATTGCCTGTTTTAAGTTCTTTGAGAATATCCCTGGCAATGCCCCGCTCCTGAGGTTTTAGTTTGAGAGTGATGTTTTGCTCCGGGATCCCTTCCTTGATAAGCATTTGTCTGCCTATATCCGCGATTTTTGTAACCTTGTCCGTCTTTTCTTCCAGCCACCGTCTTATTTTCTCCTGATGCTTTTCAAAACTGTCTTTGTCTCTTATCCAACCGTAGCTCCAAATTTGAGAGGGTGGGGCTGGAATCACGTGAAAAAACGTGAATCGGCTCTTTTTGAGATGAGCAAAATACCGCAATGTGTACTGCATAACCCTGTGACTGACCTGTGCCCCGACTAACGTTACTAGCACGTCATGGGAACGAATACGCGGATCTATTATCCAGACTGCCTGAGTATCCGCCATGTTGGCCAGCCGGTATGTGACAGCCCCCATGAACTGACGAGATAGTGTTCTTGCTCCCCATCGAGCAACCGCAACCGTTTCAAAACCTTGATAACTTGCTAATTTCATAATGGATTCAGAAGGGTCGTTGCAGCCCTGTTCGAAAGAGGTCTCCACTCTCTTTGGATCAAACCCGGATTCCCTTAAAACCTGAATGGCTTTTTTCAAAATGTTCTTTTCTTCAAGTATCCAAAGCCGATGATACTTTTCCAATTCAGTGGGACTTAGCTTAAGCATTCTCGTCATGAATGAGAAATTGGAGTCGCTCGCACCATGAAATATTGTAATCTTGAGATTTGGATTATTTTTTTGCAGATTTCCTAACTCGGCCAAGGCCTTACAGGAAAAATCAGAGTCATCTAAACCGAACAATAGTTTTTTGTCTACACCCATTGACTTCTACCTCCACCAAAAGACTCCGTCTACGGAATTGCTCCATAGTTGAAGCGGTGTGAGAATGATGAAAAGCGTTCTGCTGAAAATTTTTCCAGGCTTAACTATAGTTTAGAGCAAATAATGTGCCACAAATTGAAAAGGGAGAAAAATCCATGAATTCATTCGGTTATATTTGGCAAAGCTCTCAAACGATCCGCAGGATGGAAAATTTTCGAAATTTTGCGAAAAGAGATTTCGAAATTTTGCTAAATCTGGTTGAGCTACGGAGAATCTTAGAAACCTACTCGATTCGAACTGTTTGAAATTATAACAATTATGATAACTGTATGTTGGTGGCACATTTTATGCTGCTAAGAATACATAAGTGAGTCCACTTGCAAAATTGTTGAACCAGTAGGAATAAGCAGTGTTTCTTGGGAAAATTCTGGCAAGAATGTCGTAGAAACGGTTTTAATTCTTTAAAGGAGAATGTTTAGATGGAACAGACAAAGTCATTATGCCCTTTGACTAAAGGTAAGAGAATACTTGTTGCGATGGATAGATCAAAATATAGCGAGAAGGCTTTTGAGCAGGCAATAAGTATGGCAAAGATATGCAAAAGTACCCTTTTTGTAGTTAGTGTTATTGACCTGTATCCCGAAGTGAGCGAGATTGAACTTGCTCTTGGGGAAAGGGGAAAGATGTTAAAGGGGACAAAAGAATTCCTTGAAAAAGTGAAAGCTAAAGCCACAAAAGAAAATATACCATGTGAAACGATTGTACATATCGGCGGACAACCCCATGAGTTTATCATTCAAGAGGCAAAGGGAAAAAATATTGACCTGATCGTGATGGGAACTCATGGAAAAACGGGACTTTATGAACTTTTAATAGGCAGTGTGGCTAAGAGAGTCGTTGGCCACGCACCCTGTGCTGTGATGGTAACCCCTATTTAGAAATAGAATATAGCGATATACCTCGGTTGGTCTACATTGAACTTATATGAGAATACTATGAAAAATACGTTCTGGACGGCCTTGGGAGCCAGCTCTATGGCCGCATTAGTGACTTCGGCGGGCATTTATGTTATACGCCGCTTCGGACAATGGGGTCGTAAGAATACCATCTACTTTATCTGTTTCGCCGCCGGCGTCCTGATATCAGTGTCATTTTTGCACATTATCCCGAAGGCATTTTCCATGAATTCAAATGCGCCATTCTATCTGTTGGCCGGGTACCTCGGCCTGCACTTATTTAATCGCTTCATCAACGCTTTTGTGTGCGATAAAGGATCGGATTCACAATACGGCATCGGCCTTGTACCCATGCTTGGAATCGGGTTCCACTCATTTATTGACGGGTTCATCTATTCCATTACCTTCACCGTCAGTATCTTCACCGGGATACTGGCAGCCACCGGTATGGTTCTTCACGAATTTCCCGAGGGGATCATAACATACCTGCTGCTGAAACGTGGCGGGTTCAGGGAGAGGACATCGCTGCTTTTTGCTTTCTTGGCTGCGGCTCTAACTACGCCCTTGGGCATGCTCGTGTCGTACCCCTTCATCAGCAAAATTGACAAACCTCTCCTGGGTGCTCTCTTGGCATTTTCTGCAGGAGCGCTTGTTTACGTGGGGGCCACTCACCTTTTGCCTCAGGCTGAAACGGAACAAAAGAGATACAGCCTTTTCGCCTTGGGTGCCGGCATTTTTGTCGCCGCAGTTATAATCTTGTCTAAAGCATAGATCCCTGTTCCATGACTTCTTCTTTCACTTTTAACCATCGGCGCCATGAGGTGTAGTTCAGCTGTCATGAAACCGGTTGCTTTTCGGAATTCTCAGCATTCCGCGCATTGCTTTCTAATTTTCTATTCTCATTTATGTTATTTATGATTTCGAAGTTTTTCTAAATTTGGCTCTATGGCAAAATTGTCTTCAACTGTAAAAAAGGTTAAGCAACTGAATTTATATAAATTATACAACCCATCATGTAATGGCATACTTTATGCAGAAAGAAATTAAGAGAGAGAAATAAAATGGTTCGATATTGGTTTGCAGATTTTCTGCGCCTGTTGATCAAAGCAAACCAGAAATCTTTTGTCTACTTATGAAAGGAGGATAACCATGACAGAATTTCATAGAAGGCAACACAGCGACAGGTGGCATTGGAGCAAAGAATGTTCCAATTATCCGACGGAAGAGGACGTCATCATCAGTCGCACCATACCTGATTATGGGTTTTTGTGTGAGGAGTGCAAGGAAAAGGAGCCCTTGGAAAAAGACGAGTAAAAATATGTAAATTCCACAACGAAGAGATTAAGCATGATCTTCGAACCTTTTCCCGAATCAACATGTCAAAAGATTTTCGGTATTGCAGAAATGGTGACCAACATCCCTTTATCCGACATTAAAGAATTGGCATGACACCAGGAAACAGGGCTACTATATGATGAGAAGGCAATAGTTGAGAAATTGGCAGGAAACCATTCAGCAAAGCAGGTACGAAACAAGCTCTATCGCTCAATCGTGCCCTGGTTTGAAGCCAATCCTGTCAAAGGGATTGACAATGCTGGATGAAATATTCCTCAAGTGGGAATTAATTCGTTTAAGCCATCGGAAATACAAAGCTAAAGAAACGGCATCGCCACTGCCAATGTCCTTATTATCCTCTTTTATCAGCCTGAAAAGACAATCATCGCAAATGCGATTCACCCATTCGTATTCTTTCAACAGCTTCAGGGCAGTCTTTTCATCTGCGGATTCAAAACAGCGTTTCGTACGAATGAAATTGTCCTCCACCGCAGTTTCCACTCGTTGAAGATCTGTCTCATATTTTTCCCCATGTAATCTGCACGGGTGATTCATGGCCAGTTCTATCATATTTTTTGTATAATCACCGATTCTTTCAATATTGATAATGATGCTTACCAGGACCAGTCCTGATGGCAGCCTTTCCACTCCATGCATGGTTAGATGTTTAAAGACATTCCGTCTCACTTCACGCTGGTAGCGATTTACTTCGGCATCCCTATCATAAATATCAATGTCTATTTGATCACTGTCGGTGTGTCTAAGTGAAGTCTTGGCTTTCAAAAACATAGATAGGGTGATATCAAACATCATGGAGGAGCGGCGGTAAGCCTGATCCATCAGTGAATCTTTTTGGAAAAGGTGCAGCCATTTTTTGAACATTGTCCAACTCTCTTATCTAAAAAAATAGATACCCAATAACGGAACGATAAAAAACATAATTATTATATAGACAAACGGTATAATCTTATTTCTAATCGAATACTGAGAAAATGAGCGGGCCACAAAAATGGGAACACATTTTAGAGGCCACCAGATAATTACACCAGAAATATTGAAGAGTAAATGAGAAAAGGCCACGGTAATCGCAGCCAGATTTCCAGTGACGAGGGCAGCTATAATGGCAGTTACTGTCGTTCCGACATTGCTACCCAACGCATATGGGAAAACTTGCTTCAGTGTGACCATGCCTGCACCGGCCATCGGTACAACCAAAGATGTGGTTATTGAACTGCTTTGCACCATCACTGTTAACATTAGACCGACGAGAAAGGCATGGAAAGCCGTTTTGAATAAAAATCTGTCGAACCAAAGTTCGGCTTTCTTTACAACCAGAGCTCTCAACGCATCAACCATCATTTTCAATGAGAAAAGGAGCAATAACAGTGATAATATAAAGATAATGAAGGGATACCCTCCAAGATATTTTTTCAGAAAATCAACCAGCGGATAGGTCAACATTTTTACAGGATTAAGCAAAGTTAGGGCACCGATGTATTGAAAAGCTTCTCCTAAAAAAGTGGCGCTTATATTTAGAAAATTTGTAGCGATCTGAATCGGAAATAAGACTAAAACTGCAAAGATGTTAAAAACGTCGTGAAGGATGGCAGCGGAAAATGCCCGCTTGAATTCATTACTGCGATTAATATGTGGCAGGGAAACCAGGGTGTTTGTAACCGATGTACCGATATTGGCACCCATAATAATTGGAATGGCGGATGAAATTTCCAAAGCACCGCTGGCCACCATTCCAACCGTAATAGAGGTGGTTGATGAAGATGACTGTATTATGGAAGTCGCCAATATGCCGATAAAAAGACCGGCAACGGGATTTGTTGTAGTGTAAATAAGCGACTTGGCAAATTCCTTTCCGAACATCCTCAGGGAAGCGCTCATCAATTCTATGCTGAAAATAAACAGATAGAGGAAAATAATTAACAAAATGAGCCGGAGAAGGGACTCGTATCGCGTATTCCACTCTCTTTTTCTTTCTGAAAGGGTGACATTCATACCGTTATCCTTCGAGAAAGTCACCTTACCTTGTTTTCACAGGCACATGCTCATGTCATCAAAAAACGGTGGTAAACTCATCATTCGACTCAACTCTCAAAAGTGTCAACCGGCTTTTATAATCATTCCACTACCCAGACCGTGCAGTTGCG
>JARRRC010000177.1:0-9178 GCA_037381105.1 Desulfobacterales bacterium | reverse complement strand
ATTTTTCTTTGCGATGCTGATGATTTGAATATCTTTATCAAGTCCTAATGACTTGATGATTGAAACCGCTGTACTTAATTGCCCCTTGCCGCCATCGACCATTAACATATCCGGATACGGCTCGGATGCTTCTCCTTTGCCATATCTTCTCTGAAGGGCTTCAGCCATACAGGCGCAGTCGTCCTGAGCGGATTCGGCTTCGATGCGGTACTTGCGATATAAAGATTTATTCGGCTTTGCCTTTTCAAAAACAACCATCCCGGAAACAGCGTTTTTTCCCGAAGTACTGGAATTATCGAAACATTCGATTCGCCACGGCATCCTATCCATTTTCAACCGTTGCCGGAGGCGAATCAGCAGTTGGGTATCATTTGAAGCTTCGGTCAAAAGCTCACGTAAGTTGTTTTTTGCATTCTGATATGCCATTTTAACAAGACGGACTTTTTCCCCGCGTTTGGGCGACAGAATGCTGACTTTTTCTCCTTTGATTTCACCG
Source organism: Desulfobacterales bacterium (assembly GCA_037381105.1). Classification (GTDB taxonomy): domain Bacteria; phylum Desulfobacterota; class Desulfobacteria; order Desulfobacterales; family UBA11574; genus UBA11574. The sequence goes on along the minus strand of JARRRC010000177.1, from coordinate 8,682 downwards.
AGGAGCTCTTCCATAAACACAGCCTCTTCAAGTGGTGTGGAGATAAGGATTTCTTTTGGGATGAAACGTGTTTTATCATAATATTGGCGAATAAATGTGCCGACCATTTCGGCATCCGTTGACATGATTTCAGAAAATTTAAAATCTCGTGTTCCAATGAGAAATCCGCTGCGGATAAAGAGAATCGTAAAAAGAGAATTATCACCGGAACGAGCCAGCCCGATAACATCCCGGTCAATAAAATCATTTGAAACCGCCACCTGTTTCTCCAGTGTTTGCTCCAATGCAAACAGTTTATCCCTTAAAACCGCCGCTTTCTCGTATTCTTGTAAATCCGCGGCGGAAATCATCTCCTGTTTTATCTTTCGGATCAAATCGGGGGTTCTGCCATTTAAGAATAAAACAACTTCTTTTACGATGTCGTCATATATTTTTTTATCCACATCAAGACAGCACGGCGCAAGGCATAATGCCATCTGATAGTTGAGACATGGCCTTGTCCGACGATTAAAATCTTTTGTTTTGCATTTTCTGAGTTTGAAGGTTTTATGGATAATTTGAATCGTTTTTCGAACTGCTGCGGCAGATGCAAACGGACCGAAATAAAGTCCGTTGTTTTTTTCTCTTTTTCTGACAACGGTCAGGTTGGGATACGGATTTCTGATATCCATCCGTAAAGAGGGGTATCTTTTGCCGTCTTTTAATATCACATTATAGCGTGGTTTGTAACGTTTGATCAGGTTCGATTCCAGAATCAGGGCTTCTTTTTCACTGCCGGTGATAATCGTATCCACATCGGTTATGTTTCGAATCAGCATTTGTGTTTTCAGATCCATTTGCCATGCGCCGTTCCCGGATCGCAGAAAGTATGAGGCCAGCCGTTTTTTTAAACATCCGGCCTTGCCCACGTAGATAACTTTACCGTTGACATCTTTCATGAGATAAACTCCGGGCTTGGATGACACTTTGCTCAGCTTATCCCTGATGCCGGGTGCCGGATGATCTCCGGCGGAGGGCGGATCAAATTTGGTTTTTTCTTCTGTCATTTTTATTTACCGCTACCATAAATTTTTCCTGTAACCCAACATTACATTATTCCAGAACCCATTATTCCATCATTCCAGCATTACAATTGGGGTGAAGCCCCTTTAAATCTGTATTCCCCGCAGCTTGTCGGAACATAGTGGAAATCCCGCTAATCGGGGCTTCGGGGATAGGAATATTAGCCTTTCTTTTAAAGACTCCCGCAGGTTTATCTGCGGGAGTTTCATAAAATCGTTATACGATTTTATTTCAAAGTTCAAAAACAATCAGCTTCTTCATGGCCTGTATCTGATCCCGGAGTTCTGCGGCCTTTTCAAAAGCCAGTTCGTCGGCTGCCTCTTTCATCTTCTTTTCTAGATTTCTGATAATGACGTCAATATCGTCCACTGATTCATATTGGGAAAGTGTTTCAGCCACCTTATCCGCAGTCGTCTCATTCACCTCGGCCATCTCTTCAAAAACAGGGGTAATCTTTTTTTCGATGCTTGTGGGCGTAATCGAATGTTTTTTATTGAATTGTTCTTGAATCGTTCGTCGCCGGTTTGTCTCATCAATGGCCTGCTGCATGGACCTTGTCACGGAGTCGGCATACATAATCACTTTGCCTTTAACATTTCGGGAGGCACGCCCGCAAGTCTGGATCAGGGAGCGCGTGGAACGCAAAAAGCCTTCTTTGTCCGCATCGAGTATGGCAACCAGCGAGACTTCCGGAATGTCGAGTCCTTCTCGAAGAAGATTGATGCCGATGAGCACATCGAATGTTCCCTTTCTCAATTGATGAATGATGTCCATGCGATCCAAGGTGCCGATATCCGAATGAAGATACTGAACCTTTATGCCCATCTCCGAATAATATTCCGTAAGATCTTCAGCCATGCGTTTGGTCAGTGTGGTGACCAATACCCTTTCCCGCTGATCCTGTCGTTTTTGGATTTCTTCCAACAGGTCGTCTACCTGGTTTTCAGCTTTTCTCACATCAATCACGGGGTCGATCAATCCGGTGGGCCTGACAATCTGCTCGACGAGTTCGTTTTTTGCCTTTAAAATTTCATAGTCGGAAGGCGTGGCTGAAACATACACCACCTGTGATATTCTTGAATCGAATTCTTCAAATTTCAACGGCCGGTTGTCCAGAGCCGACGGCAGTCTGAATCCATATTCGACAAGTGTTTTTTTACGCGATCGGTCCCCTTTATACATGGCCCGAAGCTGGGGTATTGCGATGTGGCTCTCATCAATAAACATCAAAAAGTCATCGGGGAAATAATCCAAAAGCGTCGGCGGCGGTTCCCCGGGTGCTCTTTGGGTTAAGTGACGCGAATAATTTTCGATTCCGTTACAATATCCCAGCTCCTGCATCATTTCGATGTCGAAATCGGTCCTTTCTTCAATCCTCTGAGCTTCAATGAGTTTATTTTCATCCCTAAAATAGTCGATCCTTTGTTTGAGTTCATCGGTAATGGTTTCAATGGCTCTTTTAAGGATGTTTTTTTGAGTCACATAATGGCTGGCAGGATATATGGTGACACGGCTCAGAGTTGTCTTAACAGTACCCTTTAGCGGGTCTATTTCAGCAATTGATTCTAATTCGTCGCCAAAAAATTCGACACGAAGCGCCTTGTCTTCCTCATAGGACGGAAAAATCTCGACCCGGTCTCCTCTGACCCGAAAAATCCCCCGGTAAAAATCAACATCATTTCTTTCGTAATGCATGGCCACGAGGTCTGCAAGCATTCTATCGCGATCGATGATCATATTCTTTTTCAGATCAACCCGCATGGCCAGATAATCTTCAGGAGCGCCGAGACCGAATATGCAGGATACGCTCGCCACCACAATGACGTCCGGCCGGGACAATACCGAACGTGTGGCGGAATGACGTAGTTTGTCGATCATCTCATTGATGGAAGAATCTTTTTGAATATACGTATCGCTGGAAGGAATATATGCTTCAGGTTGATAATAATCGTAGTAGCTTACAAAATATTCCACTGCATTTTCGGGAAAAAGAATTCTGAACTCATTATAGAGTTGAGCGGCAAGGGTTTTATTCGGAGCGATGACCAGGGTCGGCTTCCCGATGTTTGCAATAACATGGGCCATGGTAAATGTTTTTCCCGAACCCGTGACCCCCAACAGCACATTTTGTTTTTTGCCGGATTGAATTCTTTTGCTTAAAGAACGAATGGCAGCCGTTTGATCGCCCTTTGGGGAAAACTCCGAAACTATCTTAAAGGCAGGCATTAATCGTTGATCTTCCAAACTGTCCCGTCGGGCCGGTCTTCTATCGTCACATCCATCTCGGCAAGTCGGCTTCGAATCTGATCGGCTTTTTTCCAATCCTTGGCTTTTCTGGCCGCATCTCTTTCTTCAACCATTTTTGTAATCACGGCGGGATCAACAGCTTTTTCTTCAAGGATCTGTTTTTGTTTTTTAGTAAAATATTGATCGGGAGAATCGAGTAAAATTCCCAATATGTTTCCGATTCTCAAAACATCCGCAAGTTCGGATGCAATGGTTTGCTTGACAGGGTCAGGCACGTTGTATTCATGCTGGTCCAGCAATCGATTGACCGTCCGGACCGTATCAAAGACGATGCCGATGCCGCGCGCTGAGTTGAAGTCGTCGTCCATGGCTTCGCGAAATTGCCGGAAACAATCACCGGGAGCAAGATCCTGATGCTGTTCAATTCCTATTTCCCGGCCGGCGCGCAAAAGCAGTGCATATATCTTATCCAGTCCGGTTCGGGTTTCTTCCATGGCCTTTTCTGTAAAATCGATAGGACTTCGGTAATGATGGGATAAAAGAAAAAGACGCACCACTTCAGGATGATACATTTTCAGTACGTCTTTTATCACCAAAAAATTACCCAGAGATTTCGACATCTTTTCCTGATTGATATTAACGAATCCATTGTGAATCCAGTATCTGACAAACGGTTTTTTAGAAATACTTTCGGATTGAGCGATCTCGTTTTCATGATGCGGAAAACACAGATCTTTGCCGCCGCCATGGATGTCAAAGGTTTCTCCCAAATATTGACAGCTCATCACCGAACACTCGATGTGCCACCCCGGCCTTCCCATTCCCCAGGGACTTTCCCAATTCGGTTCACCGGGTTTTGCAGATTTCCATAACACAAAATCAAAAGGATTGTTTTTTCTTTTATCGATATCGATTCGGGCCCCGGCTTCCATTTCTTCCAGTTTGCGACCGGAGAGTTTTCCGTATTCCTCAAATTTCTCAACGGAATAATAGACGTCATCTTCCACCCGATAGGCAAATCCGGCGTCAAGCAATTTTTCAATAAATTGTATCATCGCCTCAATATGATCGGTTGCCCGGGGTTCTATTGTCGCTCTTTCGACATTCAGCGCGTCCATATCTTCATAAAATTCCCTGATATATCTTTCGGCAACCGCCTTTGGGTCAATATTGAGCTGGTGGGCTTTGTCGATGATCTTATCATCAACGTCCGTGAAGTTTCTGACATATGTCACCTGATAACCGATGGCCTTCAGGTATCTGGCGATAACATCAAATACGACGACGGATCTTGCATGCCCGATGTGACAAACGTCATATACCGTGGGGCCGCAAACATACATACGAACCTTTCCGGATTCCAAAGGCTCGAAGATCTCCTTTTGCCGGGTCATTGTATTATAAATGCGAAGGGCCATGTTTTTCCGTATTTTCTTGACTTAACTTATTTTATTTAGGAACGGTTTTTTCATTACGAGCCGTTATCCATGAGTTCGTTTAATTTTAAATTTATCTGACGCGATCTTATGCCAGGTATATATATTACTCGATAAGTGCAACACAAAATGCGGCAATCCCTTCTCCCCTTCCGATCATTCCAAGGGTTTCAAGGGTCGTTGCTTTTACATTAACACACGCCGGCTCAATTTCAATCATTCGGGCAATGTTTTTTTGCATTTCAACTTTATAGGGTGCCACGCTCGGTGCTTCGGCCATAATAGTAGAATCTAAATTAATCACCCTGAATCCCTTGAAATTTAACATTTCAGCAGTTTTTGACAAAATGTTCATTGACGAGATGTCTTTGAGTTTGGGATCGGTATCCGGAAAATGCAACCCGATATCCCCCAAACCGGCCGCCCCCAACAACGCGTCACATACGGCATGAATAAGAACATCCGCATCAGAGTGCCCAAGAAGACCTTTTTCAAAAGGAATGGCGACCCCGCCCAACACAAGCCTTCGTCCTTCGACCAGTCGATGGACGTCATATCCCATGCCGATGCGCATTTTTCCTCACAATTTACGTTTTAGAGTTACTATGACTTAAAAATATATGACAATCTTTTAAACTTAATCATTTATAACAATATTGAAGTTTTTTTATATATCATATAATGACGATTAAAAAAATATCAAATAGGTTTTCCTTGTGTCGGCAGAGGTATTGTGATATTCAATTTTTATGATTATGGAATTTATTAAATATTCATCCCCTACTAATATTCGATACCGTTTTGATTTTGAGATCGGCTATCTTTCCAAAAGCCCTTGCAAAGAGTGTGCACACAGAGAGGATTTTCCCGGATGTGAAGATGAATGCCAAATTTTGGACAGGATACACACGGTGTTATCCGAGGTTGTCTCCTGTTCGCGGCGAAGTTCGTAAAGGCGTCGGAGCATTTTCATTTGTCGGCGATCTACGCAGTTATTTTCTCTCGGATCATTTCAAAATTTAAATCCCCTTTCTCCACAGCGCGTCTTTTAGCCCCGATGTCCGTTCAATGCGACGCGAGATGGTGCGCTCAATGATCTTTTCCGTGCCCCAAATTGAAATATGTTTTCTGGCCCTGGTTATCCCCGTGTAAAGCAACTCACGTGTCAGTACGGGATAATCTTGATTCGGAAAAATAAAAAGAACCGTTTCAAATTCCGATCCCTGGCTTTTATGAACGGTCATTGCATAGGCGGTCTCATGTTCCGGGAGTCGATGGGGATGAAACCGTCTGAGTTCGCCGGAAGCACCGGCGAAATAAACATACAAATCGCTGCTTTTTAAATCCGGGGACGGCATAGTGATTCCGATATCTCCGTTAAAAAGATCCAGGCCGTAATTGTTGCGCGTAATCAAAACCGGCCGCCCCTTGTACCAGGGAAAAGTTGATGAACGCGGGCGTTCAATCAAACCGTTTTTGATCAAGGTCTCCTCGGTCAGCCTGTTGATTTCGCTGACACCCAGTCCGCCGAACTTAACGGCACAGAGTATTTTAAACCGATTAAAAAGTTCAAGAGCCTCCATAGGATCGCGGGCATTAAGATATTCAGAATACCCCTCGATAACCTTTTCAGGCAAAAAGCGTGAAATATCGCCGCTGCCCGAGATCTTTTTCCAGCTGATTTGGTCCGGACTATTTTTTATAACAAAGAGCGCTTTATCAATTTTCCCAAGGTTTACGGCACGGCTGCATTCTCCGATTCCGCCGGCATCGGAGAAACGATAGCTCTTTTTCAGAACCACCATGCAGTCATAAAGCCCTGGGACGTCTTTGAGTGCCTGATGCGGGACATCCATGGTCCGTTGGGTTATTTTTTTAAAGCGTTGGCAAAAAGATGTTGAAAACGCATGTACATTTTCCCTGTCACAAATATCCGCCATCACCAAACCCGTCTCCACCGAAGCCAGTTGGTCCCTGTCGCCGATGAGAATGATTCTGGCATCGCTTCTTATTGCTTCAAAAAGTTTGGCCATCAGTGCAAGATCCACCATTGAAACTTCATCAACAACCACGACGTCTGCATTGAGTCGATTTTCGGCATTATGGTAAAAATACGGAGAACCTGGAATTGTTTTTAACATCCGATGAACGGTGCTGGCTTCGGATGGCATGGCTTCGATCACATCATGAGAACAGTTCAATGTTTTTTTGGCAGCCGCAATCGATTCTCCGATTCTGGCCGCTGCTTTTCCCGTTGGCGCGGCAAGCATAATATGCGGCATTTTTCCCGGGGCCAGTTCCAAAAGCAGTGCAAGAATTTTTGCCATCGTGAAGGTTTTACCGGTACCGGGTCCTCCGGTAATCACGCAAAACTTCTTAAACGCCGCAATCACAGCCGCCACCTTCTGCCAATCGAACATATCTTTTCCATTGTCCGGGAAAAGCCGGTTTAAACCGTCCCTTAAAATAGATATATCTATTTTTTGCATATCATCTTCAATGCGGGTCAAGATGGCATTCGAAAGTCTTTTTTCATAATCCCAATACCGATAGAGATAAAGCCGGTTTTTATGATCGAGTATTAAAGGTCGATCATCTCCGGGTCCTCCTACGGCACGGCTTTGTTTTATGGTTTTGATCCATTCGGAAAGCTCGGGAAGTTTCAGATCGTTTTCTTCATTCGATCCAAAAACGATCGGCCTCCGAGTGATAGCGTCAAGATCAAGACAGCCGTCCCCATTACCGGTTGAACGGCTGACAAGGGCGGCCGCCAGAAAAATATCCGGGTTTTCATCCTTTTCAAAACGACTGATGAATTTTGCGAAATGAAGATCGATATCAGACAAATATCCTGTTTGATATAATTGGGTTATATGGTCTTTCTTCATGTACTTAATTAATATCGTTAGGATCGTTTTGATCGTTATCTTTGTTTGATGGTTGTTATTGGTTTGAATAGAGAAAGCCTTTTAACCAATTAAACTTATTTAACCAATCTAACCAATCAACCATTTACCCAGGGCCTCGACGAGGCTTTTATCCGGAAGATCTTTGTAAATACCGTATTCCGTTCCTTTGGCCGGATCCACTCCCCTTAAAAAAATGTAAAACACACCGCCAAAATGTTCTTCATAACAAAACCCGGGCATTCGATTTTGAAGATATCGGACAAGTGCCAGGACATATAAATGATATTGCAGGACATAAAAATCCCTGCTCATGGTGGCATTCAACACGTCTATCCCATAATCCTCGATGTTTTTTCCTAAGAAATTTGATTTCCAGTCCACCAGCCAAAACCGATTCTGATCATAAAAAACCATATCGATATACCCTTTCATGAATCCCTTGGTCACGGAAAAACTGAGTTTTTCAAGCCGGTCCGGGAAATCATTTAAAAGATCTATACGGCCATAATCCGCAAATATCTTTTTGAGCCGGTGCGGAGACAACGGTTTTAACGGGAAATAGAATTCCATTTCATTGATTCTGTTTTTGGATTGAACGGAAGAAAGCTTTAAGGTGATGTTGTCCAAGGAAAGGGGTACTGAAAGAACATTGTCAATCATAGAATAAACCGGTTGTTGCCATTGGGATTCAAATCCATATGCCCTGAGTTTGTCTGTGACCAACTGACGCTTTTGTTCGGGAGTATCGGTAACAAAATCAAGATGTTCAAAAATATCGTGGAAAAATATACCGGCCCGGGTTCCTTTTGGAAAGGAAAAGATGTCTCTGTGAACGGTTAAATTTATTTCGTTTTCCGTTTTGGATGTATAAAAATCCTGGTCCGCATCACGATCCGGAAGTTCCTGATCCGGAGGTCGTTGTGATATGAGATGAGAAAAGCTGGAAATTTTCCAAGTGGTATCTATCCTGCCCGAAAACTGTCTGCATAATAAGCGTTCTTTTTTATCTTCCCTCGCCGGATATAATG
>JARRRC010000176.1:0-5338 GCA_037381105.1 Desulfobacterales bacterium | reverse complement strand
ATTAACTATATTAGGTCAGATTTTACGAATCAAGTGGTAAAATATAGATTTTTCTCTCTCTGGTAGCATATTTATTCGCAGGAGGTTTTCAAAGATGCCCATATATGAATATGAATGTTCAAAATGCGGCAGAATAGATGAAGTAATTCAGAAATTTTCTGATAAACCGTTGGTCAAATGCAAGTACTGCTCTGGAAAACTCCATAAACTTATTTCTCACAGCAGTTTTCACCTTAAGGGTACGGGTTGGTACATAACAGACTATGCAAATAAATCAGGCAGTCCGGCGACGTCTTCAACTAAAGAAAAGCAAAACGCAAGCCAAAGCTCGGACAATCCAGGCAAAAAATCCAAAAAGTCAAATAAACCTTCTGATTAAACAGTAAAATATAATTCTTTAGTGTGCATGAGTCTTGAGGATTATATTTTTAATAATTTGCTAAAAATAAAAAAGGAGAATGTGGAAAATGAAACTCAGACCGTTAAATGATCGGATTTTGGTAAAACGAGTTGAGGAAGAAACCAAGACCAAGGGTGGGATCATCATTCCGGACACCGCCAAAGAAAAACCGGCGGAGGGGAAAGTTATTGCCGTTGGAGCGGGAAGGCTCGGCGATGAAGGGAAAAGAATCCCTCTTGAGGTGAAAAAAGGAGATCGCATCCTATTTGGCAAGTATGGTGGGCAAGAGGTAAAAATTGAAGGTGAGGAATATTTGATCATGCGTGAAGACGACGTCCTTTGTGTAATCGAATAAACAACAAGGAAAATGGAGGATAGACCAAGATGGCTAAAGAAATAAAATACGATATGAAAGCCCGAGAGGCCATGCTTAACGGGGTTAAAACACTTGCGAATTCGGTGGTCGTTACACTCGGCCCTAAAGGCAGAAACGTGGTTATTGAGAAATCCTGGGGATCTCCAACGATCACAAAAGACGGCGTAACCGTTGCCAAGGAAATTGAACTTGAAGACAAGTTTGAAAATATGGGCGCTCAAATGGTAAAAGAAGTCGCCAGCAAAACCAGTGATATGGCTGGTGACGGTACAACTACGGCGACAGTGCTTGCCAGGGCGATATATGAAGAGGGACAGAAACTTGTAGCGGCCGGCAACAATCCCATGGCCATCAAGCGCGGCATCGACAAGGCTGTTGAAGTTGCGGTCAAAGAATTGCAAAAAATCAGCAAACCGACGAAAGATCAGCGTGAAATTGCCCAAGTGGGAACCATTTCTGCCAATAATGACGAAACCATTGGAAACATCATTGCCGAAGCCATGAATAAAGTCGGCAAAGAAGGCGTCATTACCGTTGAAGAAGCAAAAGCCATGGAGACTTCTCTTGAAGTCGTAGAAGGTATGCAGTTCGATCGCGGTTATCTTTCGCCATATTTTGTCACGGATCCGGATAAGATGGTTGCTTCTCTGGAGGACCCGTATATCCTCATTCATGAAAAAAAGATCAGCAACATGAAAGATCTGCTTCCGGTTCTCGAGCAAATCGCCAAGATGGGCAAACCCTTAATGATTATTGCCGAAGATGTTGAAGGTGAGGCCCTTGCCACACTGGTTGTTAACAAACTGAGAGGGACCCTTCAGGTCGCAGCCGCCAAGGCGCCCGGTTTTGGGGACAGGCGAAAGGCCATGCTTGAGGATATTGCCATTCTCACCGGCGGGCAGGTAGTATCAGAGGATCTCGGCATCAAGCTTGAGAATTTGACCCTTGCGGATCTGGGTAAAGCAAAACGCATCAACATCGATAAAGACAACACTACGATCGTCGACGGTGCCGGATCCCGTTCAGCGCTGGAAGGCCGTGTAAAACAAATTCGCGCTCAAATTGATGAAACCACATCGGATTACGACCGAGAAAAACTCCAGGAGCGATTGGCCAAACTTATCGGCGGCGTGGCGGTTATTAATGTGGGTGCTGCCACTGAAACAGAAATGAAAGAGAAAAAGGCTCGTGTTGAAGATGCATTGAACGCCACCCGTGCTGCGGTAGAAGAAGGTATCGTACCCGGCGGCGGCGTAGCTCTGGTTCGCTGTATCGATGCTTTGGATAAAATCAAAATCAAGGCCGACCAAAAACTGGGTGTACAGGTCGTGAAACGTGCCATGGAAGAGCCTTTAAGACAGATTGCAAACAATGCCGGTTTTGAAGGATCCGTCGTTATCGATAAAGTTAAACGTCATGAAGGCCCCTATGGTTTTAATGCCGAAACCAACAAATATGAAGATCTGATGGAGGCGGGCGTAATCGATCCCACCAAAGTCGTTCGTTTCGCGCTGCAAAACGCTGCCAGCGTTGCTTCATTGATGCTGACGACGGAAGCAATGGTCGCTGAAAAGCCTGAAGAAAAAAGCGATGCAATGCCCGGAGGCGCCGCTGGAATGGGCGGCGGTATGGGCGGCGGTATGGGTGGAATGGGTGGCATGATGTAAATCCACGACCGTATATCATGAATTAAAAAAACCCTCATACGGTATGAGTATGAGGGTTTTTTGTTGATGAGAAGCGGTTTCAAAATCTCCCCTCGAATTCAATCTAAAGTGTTGAACCGAGACGTCCAATCCTTAAAAATATTGGAAGATATTCCTATGGTTGACCGCTCCCAGACCGCAGCGACCTTGAAGCCCGATTGAAGGTTTTGAAACCACTTCGAGGCTTATATCGAAAAGGATCGAAAAGCTTGACAGCTTTCCCATTTTTGGGTTATAATAATTGCATTAAATAAAAAATAATATTCAAAATATGGAGTGTTTGATGGTTTGCAAGAGAAAATCTCAGGTGATGACGGCTTTTTGTATTATGGCGGCAATGATCATTTTCCCGGTTAGCCTTTTCGGGCAGGAAACAACAAAAACCGTGAAATATGAAGCAGGTTTTTACTATACCGTTCAAAAAGGGGATACACTTTGGGATCTCTCTTCTCGATTTTCCGATAACCCATGGCTATGGCCGAATTTATGGGGCGAGAACCACCAAATTCCCAATCCTCACTGGATTTATCCGGGCGAGCGCATTCGACTTTTTCAATTAAAGGGTGTTGAAGCGTTTGTTAAAAAAACGTCGTGAAGAATCAACATAGAGAAGAAGAACCCGCGAAAAAGGTCCTCTATTATTTCTATTCTCCAATTAACAGCGTCGGGTTCCTCAGAAAGCACGCTATTACTCCCCTCGGTACGATTTTCAAAGTAAAAGATGACAAACAATTGGTCAGTGTTGGTGATACGGTTTATATTCGTCCCAATGTCGACCATTCGCTTATTCCGGGAACCAAATATACGGTATACAGAGCATTAAAGCCGATCGAGGATACAAATACAAAAGCACTCATAGGGACCCAGCACTATCTTACGGGAGTTGTTGAAATTGAAAAGAAAGAGCCGCAATTCGTTGTAGCCAGGGTTGTTCAATCGTACCGGTCTATTGCCGTGAACGATCTTTTAATGCCTTATAAAAAACGGTCACCCAAGATTGCCCTGACCCAAAGCAAAATGGGACTGAACGGAGAAATCATTGAATCCGAGGAGCATGATAAAAATATGGGAGATCATACCGTGGCATTTATCAACAGGGGTGATCAAGACGGAGTAAAGATCGGCCAGTTATATAGCATATATTATCAGGAAAAAGAAAAGCTTGATGGCGACGGGAGAGTTCCTTTGACACCTGTTGTTTTAGGTTCGCTGCTTGTCTTGCATACCGAAAAAAGCACATCAACGGTTCTGATCACCCAGGCGAATCAGAGCGTTCATCCAGGGGCTAAAATTACAAGTACTGTTGAATAAGTCTTTGAGGCCTTTGATAAAGCCTGATTTATCAAAGGCCCCTTTTGTTATTGGCGCAGTTTATTGAGCTCCTTGTCGATTAACATCTGCAATCCGTTAAGACTCCAATCCTTCACTTGCCGACCGTTAATATAAACCGTCGGGGTCCCTTTAATACCGGCTTCTCGACCATCCCGAATATCTTTTTGTATTTGAGCGAGGACATTCGGATTCTTCATCTGTTTTTCAAAATCAGCCATATTAAGTCCAAGGCTTTTCGCGATTTCTAAAATCTTTTGATCGTTTAATTTATTGTATTCACGAAAAAGTCGATCGTGAAACTCCCAGAATTTTCCCTGTTTGCCGGCTGCAAGAGCTGCAATAGCGGCTTTCATTGCATATTGATGCCTTCTTAAGGGGAAGTTTTTAAATACAAGTCTTACTTTTCCACTATTTTTCTCCAGCACCTGCTCGAGTAGAGGGACAATCCTCGAACAGTACGGTCACTGGAAATCACTGAAAACTGCAATTACTATCGGAGCATTTTTCGGCCCACGAAACGGCGATCCGGAGATGTCGATATGCTTGACGAAATCAACATGAAGTATTTCTACTGTTTTGTTTTTGCTGCTGATCAAGAAAAGCCATTCTTCGCTGGGACCGGCTTTAATTTTGTCGACATGAGCTCCAATATCGATTTCATCCTTGAGCCGGCCGTCGAACGAATAAATTAGAATCTTTCCCGATTTGGAAAGAATGAAAATCGAATTTCCGTTATCGGGAATGGCTATGTCGAGAGGCGGAGCATCCAGCTTTAAAACTTTTTGTATGTCCCATTCGACACGAGCGAAACTTTTAGCTGACAGGACCGGAATAATAAATAAGGCCAAAACATAAACGACATATTTTCGTTTCACATCAACACCATCCTTTTGTCTAAAGTTATCACCTGAATTTTGTCCAATGAATATTAGCTGTAAAAAAACAATATCATGGAAAATATTTTGTCTAATAGCTGAGTTTTTGAAATTTGATACATCTTATAAAAACAAAAAATAGGTGTCAATTAAGTTATAACGATCACTTGCTAAAAGGTGTTTAAGCGAAGGCTGTTTCGTTTAACGTTGAGAAAGGACGAACAATAAAAGATTGACCTTTGTTCGGAAAAACAGTAAAATAAGAGGCAATTGAAAAATCCGCGCTATCGTATTGAGGATGAATCTTGAGGGATATTAAGATAACGGGAAGGGTGAACTCATGAATTTACTAAAGTGGTTCATATCATTAGCACTGGTGTTATTTTCAATATCTGCTTCTGCCGAATATTACAAATATATCGATCAAAACGGTAATGTTCATTATACCGATGATTTGACGGATGTCCCCGAAAATCAGCGAACCGATATCAACGAATATAATGAGATTCAGAGCGGCGTGGTTGACCGTCAAAAAGATGAGAAAGATGCAAAAACGCCGGAGACGTCAATAGAAGAAAAACAGGTTGAAGCCACACACGGCGCAAATGATTTTTCTGAGATGAAACAACGTTTGGACCGCAAAAAAGAG
>JARRRC010000175.1:4088-11192 GCA_037381105.1 Desulfobacterales bacterium | reverse complement strand
CGGCTGCCCAGGCGGTTTTGAGAGATATTTTAGAGGGCAAAGAGATGCTTCGGATTCATGTCCATAAAATTGATGATATCGCAGCTATGCTGCGTCTTGTGGATGAATTCAAGCTCAGGGTAACGGTTGAACATGCCATGGACGTGCACGGCCCGGGTATTTTCAATGAATTGAAAAAAGCGGGCATTCCGGTAATTTATGGACCGGTTGACGGCTTTGCATATAAAGTGGAACTCAAACACGAAAACTGGAAGAACATCCGGCACCTTCTGGATTCCGGTGTGCAATACGGACTGATGACCGACCACCCCGTAATTCCCGCCAGAAATCTTTTGTTGCAGACCCGCTGGTTCACCCGCGCCGGCTTGTCAAAACAGCAGGCCGTGGAACTGATTACTAGAAACAACGCCGAAATCTTAGGTATTGATCGAATGCTCGGCACCCTTGAGAAAGGGCGTTGGGCATCATTCGTCTGTTGGAATGGTGATCCTTTCGACATGACAAAATACCCGGTAGCCGTATTTGCCGAAGGTTCGCAGATATATCCGGTTTAGGGCGAAAATTTTCGGATGCATTCGGTTCAGCCGGAATGCTTCTGCCGGTGCGGTTTTCGCTCAACGGTTTCACCCATAAAAATAAATACGATAACGACCCCCACCAGGCACAATCCGCCATCCACCAGAAAAGGCAATCGATACGAAATGATGGCAAGCGCTCCGGCCATTAAAGGACCGAAGGCGATTCCCAGTCCGAATCCGATGGTGACCAGACTCATCATTCGGCTTCTGCGGCATTGGCTTTGCTCCTGAGCAAGATCTCCAGCATAGGCCAGTGCAGGCGCCACGATGGCCGCAGATGCGAGTCCCTGAACAAAACGCTCAATCGCGAACAAATATAAAGATGATGTTTCGCCCAGAAGGGCGGTTGTCAGCGCCATCAGAACCAGCCCCCCGGCCACAAATGGTTTGCGACCCAGGCGATCCGAAAGATGCCCCATGGGGACTTGAAACACCAGCCGTCCCACCATCAGTGCACTGAAGACGATGCCGAAGCCGAAGGCCCCGATACCCAGTCGGCTGTTGATCTGGTTTTCAAGTGTCGTTACCAGGGTAAAGGCGCTGGCCATTAGAAAAGTGGCAATGGCAGCGCTCAAAAGTTGCCGATTGACGATCGAAAGATCGACTATTTCGGAGCAGGTGACATCTTCCTGACTCGGCGGTTCTTGATATGCGACCCCGGCCTGGACAATGATCATTGCAAAAAAGAGAACCGCCGCCCCTGCATAAAAGGCTGCATTGAAGCCGAGGGAATCATGGAGAAAGCCGCCTAATAGCGGACCGGTAGCCATTCCCACCATCCGCAGGGTTGTAAAAAATCCCATGGCGCTGCCGCGCTTCTCCTTTCGGGTGGTCAGTTCCAACAGGGCCAGGGTAGGGGGGATTTCCATGGCAAGTCCCAATCCCTGTGCAATTCGAAGGCCCAGCAGATCGATGTAACGGTCGGCAAAAATAAACCCCAGGGTAGTCAATGCGATAAACGCAAGACCGGCCTGGATAATTTGTTTATAGTAGCCGATCCGGTCGCTCAAGGCCGCCATGAAAGGCTGAAGGCCTGCAGTGGCAAATCCGTATGCCGAGATCAGAATACCGATGAGAAAAACCTTGGGCATGGGTAAAAGTTTTTCCGGAAGCTTTTCGACATAGAGGGGAATAACGACATACAGAATACTGTTGCCGATGCCGTCGGCCATCCTTGCCAATGAAAGCGAAAAGACGGTCCGATTGACGCCCAGAGCATTTCCTATTTTACCGGTCAAATTCATCTTGCGGCTTGTTTTATGGAATTTATCAAAATTGGATTTCGTTTATCGTGTTTCTCAAAATAATGTTTTAGAATTCGATGGTTTCAACCGCAGTACAATACCGTTTGGTATGCGGTTCGGAGACACACGGTCAACTGCCGAGACGGATGCTCAGGAGCAGCTCCAAAAGAACGACCGCAGCGACCAGGGTGCTGAACAGATTCCGCGAACGCACATATAGCCATATGGCCAACACCACCCGAATGGCCGGCAAAAGTCCCAGCAAAAGGACTCCCGCACTTGCCAGCGCAAGGCCGAGAGGCTCCGGATGCAGGGAGATGAGACGCTGCAGCGCGACAACAGCAACTCCCGGCAACGAGAATAAATCTTCGTATAAAAGCATGTCGATCAGTCCGAAACACATCAGACACAGGCTGGCGAGAGAGACCACCAGCGACACCTTTTGCATTCTGATTTCCAGCCGATTCGCCGGCGTTTCTTCAGACTGCTTTGATTTTCCAGTCATTTGCACTGCCTCTTGTCATTGGTTCAAGCCGGAAAACAGCATGTAGACGCCCAACAGGACCAGCAGACCCACCAGTGCCTTTCTGACCCAGACGGCGCCGATCCGTCTAAACGCATACACCGCCGAGACGGCGCCCAGAAAAACACCCACAGCCGTCGGAACAACCAGCATAGGGTATATGTCGCCTCGCCCGTAATACACGAAGACACTTGCCGCCGCCGTGATGCCGACCATGAAGTTGCTGGTAGCCGTGGCCACACCAAGGGGTACATTCATCAGGG
Source organism: Desulfobacterales bacterium (assembly GCA_037381105.1). Taxonomy (GTDB): domain Bacteria; phylum Desulfobacterota; class Desulfobacteria; order Desulfobacterales; family UBA11574; genus UBA11574. Next base: position 8,584 of record JARRRC010000175.1, on the reverse strand, counting down.
CATACATGATCGGCACTTTGATGAAACCGCCGCCCACCCCCAATAATCCGGACACCATCCCCGCCACTCCTGCGGCCGAAAGACCGGCAGGCCAATTTTGGGGGTGATAGTCCTCACGAAACAGGGGCTCCTGAAGTGATTTGTCCCGCCCATGCCTGCCCTTGTAAAGGGTGTATGCAGCGCTGGTAAAAACGATGGCTGCAAACAATACATGCAGCACCCGACTGTTAAAAACTCCCGCCAGCAGGCTCCCGCCGATGGCTCCGGCGGTGGTCGCCATTTCCAGTCGCAGCGCCAGCCCGACATCCCCCCCTCTTCCACGCGGTGCGAACGCCGCCACTCCGGCAGACGTTGCGATGACCCCCACCAAGCTGGTGCCGACGGCGACCCGAATGGGCAGGTCAAAAAGGAGCGTTAGGAGCGGGACCAGGAAAATGCCGCCTCCCAGGCCCAGGAGAGCACCCAAAACGCCGGCCAGAAGTCCGATGCCAAAAAGAGACAATACTGTGATCACAATCGTACTCCCTTATCCCAACGCCAGAAAACGATACCAGTCCGCAAGATCCAGCTCGAGGTTTTTGTTGCGGGCCTTGAGGGCCGCATACAGTTGAGCGTTCAGGATCGCCAGACTGACCAGGTTGGCTATCGATTTTAGGAAAGTAACGGCAACGGGTCCGAAATGGCGGGGTCGGGTCGAGTAGACATGGATAACGCCGACATTTTTGTTCTTCTGCATCAGGGGCACCGCTAAAACCGACAGGATGCCCTCTTCGGCTGCTTCCCGTGGATACTCAAAGCCCGGCTCGCTCTGAATATCGTGGAGCACCACTGCTTCTCCCTTTAAAACGCGACTGTCGATGGCGCTTTTTTCCAGATGCACTTCTCCCTTCAAGCGATAGGTTTCGCTGAGTCCATAGGCAGCCACCAGCCGCAGAAGGCCGCGTTTGGGTTCCAGCAAACGAATGGTACCGGCTTTGAGCCACATCTCGTCTACTGCGGCCTCGAGCACCCGCTGCAGCATGGGTTCTAAGTCCTGAGAGGAACTCACAGCCTCTGCCACCCGGTAGAGACTGGTGCGCAGACGCACCTTCTCCAAGGCCAGGGCTCCCAGATCCGTCATGGCCTGCAACATCACCACCTCTTCCGGTTGAAGCACATCGATAGGATCTACATACACATGAAGAATACCGATCACGTGGTCACGCACGGTCATTGGAACGGCGAGAAGACCTTTCAGGCCTTCGTTCGCCACTTCCGGATGAGAGAACTCCGGCTCTAAATCCATCGCCGCCACACGCACAAGCTTTCCGGCCAGAGCGCTTCGGTTGATCCGGCTCTCGGAGGGCCCCGGCACCAGTGTTTCCAGGTAGCGATCCCCCAGCCCCAGCGAACCGGCCACCAGAAGTTGATCCTTTTCGCGGCCGAGCAGGAGTACCAACGCTTTTTGGATGGACAGCATCTTGACAATCTGCTCGAGCAGCAACTGAATGATCTCTGATTCCTGGAGGACGCCGCTCAAGGCATGCGCCGTATCCTGAAGGGCTATAAGGTAGCCTTCTGAGCTGCATTTCATCATATCTTCTCCTTAATACAAATGTCATCCTTGGGGTTTATGCTGTTTTACGAGGCCGGATAAAAAGGTCCACACCAGAAGGTTAGCACTCAACGGTGCTTAGATTATTATGTAAGACCTCTGAGGTTCTCGCTTTTCTCCAGCCAAAAGATAAGATTTCCCTTTTGGAAATGGAATATTTTGAAAAGTTACGATCGTGTGTGAAGTTCGGTTAAACTGCTCTCAGAGGCGTAGGCTCTTTCCTCCGGCCTGGAAGCGGAGCCGGAGCGAATATAAGAAACCCTGCCGGCTTACGGTATCAATTGAACGTAAAATAAGGGGCGGCAGACGAATTGTCAAATGACATTTTTCATTTAGATATTTCAGTATTAACAAAATAATGCCGATATAGATTCAATAACACCCTAATACCCTAATCCGGAAAGAAGAAAGAGAAGACAGGAAAGAGAAATTCGGTTTGCCCGCATTTCCGCAGGAACCGCAATCCTTCGGATCGGCGGCACCGAAGGCGACCAGGGCTGAGGAAAAAAAGCATCAACAAAGCCTGATGCCAGTGTTCAGGATTTTTATAAGGTACAACGTGTATAATCGGAGTTTAAAAACAAATATTGCCGTTCAACTGGCGGTGCTTTTATTGATGGCAATGATTTTAACCGCATTTGTAATGGTTATCCTTATGCAAAAGGCGCTCGTCAGTTCGGAAATATCAAAAGGGTATGCTTTTTTATCCGGGATTTCAGCTAATAAAGAATTTTTGGTTCAATCGAAAAACAACATCACATCTTCAAATTTTCAGGATGATTTTGCAGCAATGCTCCAAGATATCGGATTTTCATGCATTCTGGTGATGGATGAAAATCAGCATCCAGTTTATTCAGGCGGAAAAGGCTGTAAAATGCAGGGCGATCTCAAAGCAATTACCCGCCAAACCATTCGTTCCGGAGTGAAAACAACCCGCTTCTTTGGTTCACCTTGGTGGGGAGTATGGTGGGTAGGGCAGGATATGATTATATCGATGCCTTTAATTCGTGAAGGAAAGGTTGTCGGTGGAGGCAGCGTTGCAATATCCATGACAGGGGTACATGACGTTTTGAAACGAACACAATATGTGTTGTTTATATTTTATAAAATGTCGAAAATCGCTGTAAAACCATTGCATAGGCTGGTCAAAAGGGCCGAAGCATATCAGGATGATAACGGGATGTTTTTCCTGACTGAAAATGAAGACAGCGAGTTCAGGAAACTTTCCAAGGCGTTAAACAGAATGCTCCAGCATATCGCCGAAGATAAAGAAAAACTCCGGACTGCTGTGGTATCTCTCGAAAAGGCCAATTTTGACTTAAAACAGGCACAAAAAGATATTATCAGGGCGGAGAAATTGGCATCTGTCGGCAGATTGTCTGCCGGCATCGCCCATGAAATCGGGAATCCCATCGGTATCATAACCGGCTATATTGAACTGCTTAAAAGAAATGACATTTCAAATGAGGACAGAAAAGACTTTCTTTTACGCACTGAAACTGAGATAAAACGAATCGATGCAATTATCCGTCAACTTCTTGATCTATCAAGGCCCTCGATAGAGGATGTAAAGGCCGTATCCGCACATGAAATCATTAAAGATGCCGTTGATGCCTCTCGCTTTCATCCGTTAATGTCCGATATTGATCTGGACCTGAGGTTATCTGCAAAAAATGATCGGGTGAAGGGTGACCCCAATCAATTGAGGCAGGTCTTTTTAAATCTGATGATCAATGCAGCGGATGCGATCTTAGCGGCAAAGGATCCTTCAAAAGGAAAAATATCGATTATCAGCGCGATTCAAAAAAACGTCCGGAATGACTCGAAAGCAGACTCGGACATGTTGAGAATAGATTATATTGACAATGGTTCGGGAATTTCCAGGGAGAAACTTGTCAATATTTTTGATCCTTTTTTTACTACCAAGGCACCGGGGAAAGGAACCGGCCTTGGTCTTTCGGTCTGCTTTATGATTGTCGAAGCAATGGGAGGAAACATCAAAGCAACCAGTCAAGAAGGCGAGGGCGCGACGTTTACGGTTTATCTGCCGCTGAGTTCCGATAAAGGGATGGATAATGTATAAAAAAATATCAGAAGATACCCTATCGTCTCAAAAGCGTTTGCTGGTTATTGATGATGAAGAGAATATGCGCCACATGTTATCTTCGATGCTGAAAAAGGACGGTTACCGGGTCGACACGGCATCCAGCGGTTCTGAGGCACTGGATATGGTTGATCAGACATTATACGATTTTATTCTCTGTGACCTTAAGATGCCGAATATGGATGGGATGGAATTTTTTGAAATTGCTCGGGATAAGCTGTGGGCCAGCACCGTCATCATGATGTCGGCATATGGCAGTGTTGATACAGCGGTTGAAGCCGTAAAAAAAGGTGCCTATGACTTTATATCCAAGCCGTTTAAAATCGATGAGGTTCTGCTGACCCTTAAAAAAGCAGAAGAGCGCGAGAGCCTGAAGAGAGAAAATCGCTGGTTAAAAGAACGTATTCGAAAGATTCAAGATGACTATCACTTTGGAAACATGGTTGCCAAAAGCAAATCCATGGAGGCTGTATTCAAGACCGCCGAGAAAGTCGCACAATATGACACCACAGTGTTGATTTTCGGTGCGAGCGGAACCGGAAAGGAACTCGTGGCAAAGGCCATCCACTTTTCCGGGCCAAGGGCCAAAAATACGCTGGTTCCCGTCAATTGCGGAGGTATTCCCGAGACGTTATTGGAAAGCGAACTTTTTGGATATCGAAAAGGCGCTTTTACGGGTGCGGACAACAACAAGAAAGGTCTTTTTGAAGAAGCGGACGGCGGAACGATTTTCTTGGATGAAATTGGAGAGTTACCGCTGTCTTTGCAGGTAAAGCTCCTTCGGGTGTTGCAGGAAAA
>JARRRC010000175.1:0-4061 GCA_037381105.1 Desulfobacterales bacterium | reverse complement strand
CTCGAAAACGAGGTAAAGAACGGTACGTTTCGCGAAGATCTCTTCTTCAGGCTGAATGTGTTGCCGATCCAGCTGCCCCCTCTTAAGGATCGACTCGAAGACATACCGATTCTCAGCCAGCATTTTATTGACCGTTTTAATATCAGCCTCGGCAAGAGCATAAAAGGGATAGCGCCCGCAGCCATGTCCCTTTTGCTGAAACATTCCTGGCCGGGAAATGTCAGGGAACTCGAAAATGTTATCGAGAGAGCTGTCGTGCTGGCCGAAGGAACGATTCTTGTGCCGGAAAACTTTCCCCTTGATTTAAGTCGAGGGTCGGAAACCGGTAATATGGAGGATTTATTTGACGGATACTCTCTGAAGAATAACCAGAAAATACTGGAAAAAAGACTCATTACACAGGCCCTTAAGGAAACAAAGGGCAACCGGACAAAAGCTGCCAGGATTCTTGAGATCAGTCATCCTTCCCTGTTGAGTAAGATGAAGGCGTACGGCATTGACCTCTAGCTGGTGTCCACCCATAAATGGTCTTTTTGCCAAATCCGCCGGAGGCGGACAAGTCTCTGCGTTATGCTCAAAAAATAATCCTCGGAATATAGAACATTGACCTTTTAACCTTTTTGATAACATACCCGAAGCTTTCCATGGGTAAGTGTTCAGGGGTGCGCTCCCCCGTGAAACGATATGGGCGGATTTTAGAAACGGGAGGAAAAAATTGAAAGACCTGGCTGTGATCCGACACATCCTCAACAAAATCTATGGTGAAACCACCGGAGAGGTGGCTTTTGAGAAAATTACCTCATTAATCGAGAGATATTCGCATCTCAAGGACCGGGAAAAGACCGGTTTTTCTCAAAAGGATGTATTTTTAATCACCTATGGCGACACGTTGAATAAGACCGGTGAGGCGCCTTTGGAAACCCTGTATAAGTTCGCAGCCAGCCGGTTTAAAGATGTGTTTTCAACCATACATATCCTGCCTTTTTTCCCCTTTTCTTCGGATGACGGATTTTCCGTCGTTGATTTTTTCGCGGTCAATCCAGAACTGGGTGATTGGAAGGATATTCAACGAATGGGACGAAATTTTCGGTTGATGTTCGATCTCGTGCTCAATCACGTCTCTAAAAAAAGTAAATGGTTTCAGAACTATCTGGATGGAAAGCCGCATTACAAGGATCTGGCCATTGAGGTCGATCCCTCAATTGATCTGTCTCTGGTGACGAGGCCCCGGTCCCTGCCGCTTTTAACTCGATTTACAAAAACGTCCGGAGATGCCGTATATGTTTGGACCACATTCAGCGCCGATCAGATCGATCTGAATTATAAAAGCTTGGATGTCCTCGAAAAAATGATAGAAGTTCTTCTTTTTTATGTGGCGAAAGGGGCGGCCGTTATTCGTCTGGATGCCATTGCGTATCTTTGGAAGGAAATCGGGACACCTTGCATTCATCGGCGCCAGGCCCATCGAATTGTGCAGCTTTTTCGCAAAATATTGGATGTGGTTGCTCCGGACGTGCTATTGATTACAGAGACCAATGTGCCTCATCAGGAGAATGTGAGTTATTTTGGCGATGGAAAGAACGAAGCACAAATGATTTATAATTTCACCTTGCCGCCGTTGCTTCTTTATTCCTTTGTTCGGGAGGATTCGAGCATATTGTCCCAGTGGGCCAAATGTTTGAGAATAAGTTCTCCAGGCAACACATTTTTCAACTTTACGGCTTCTCATGACGGCATCGGCGTACGTCCGCTGGAAGGGATTCTAGCTCAGGCCGAAATTGAAAGGCTTGTAGAAATCGTAAAGAAAAATGGCGGGAGGATATCTTATAAGAAAAACCCGGACGGTTCCCTTAGCCCGTATGAGCTCAATATCACGTATGTCGATGCTCTGTTAGACCCCGCAAAACAAATCGATCCCTGGCACATCCCAAGATTTCTGGCTTCCCAGGCAATCCAGCTTGTCTTGCCGGGAGTTCCTGCGATTTATATTCACAGCATTATGGGTTCGAGAAACTGGCATAAGGGTGTACGTCAAACCCAAAGCAATAGAGCCATCAATCGGGAAAAACTGCAAATGGATGATGTGTTGTTGCAGATAAAAGATCCCGAAACATTTCGTTCCAGGATCTTTTATCATTATGCTGATATGATCAAAACCAGAAGGAAACAGTCGGCTTTTCATCCAAAGGCGGATTTTGAAATACTGGAAATCGATCCAAAAGTTTTTGTTATTACAAGGCGTTCAAGGAGGCAAACCCTATATACCGTCACCAATATTTCATCCAAACGGGTTTTAGTTTCATTATCGGGTGCAAAGGCCCCTATTCAAATGAAAGATCTTATTACCGGTGAATATTTCCGCACAGATGCACTAACGTTGAATCCTTATCAGTTCGTATGGCTTTCGTGAGGTGTGCGAATAAAAGGAATACATCCCATCGGATGCTTATTGGCCGTTGATTTTGTCTCTTAATTTTCCCGAGCACTTGAATGTGACCACTTTGCGTTCTTTTAGTATCAAGTCTGAGCCGGTCGCAGGGTTTCGACCTCTCCGTTCATTTTTTTGCTTGACACAAAATTTGCCGAATCCTGAGATCAGAACGTCTTCACCTTTTTCCAGTGTACTTTTCATAATTTCCAATAAAGTTTCAATGACCTCCACGGATTTTTTCTTGGTAAAACCAAGTTCGTGTACACTCGTGACGATATCATTTTTTGTTAATGCCATAGTACCTCCTTGCCTAATAAATTCTTTGCAGACTTCAATCCCTATTTTGCTTCGAATCCCGGCCATTGTCGGATTCATGAGTTTCGATTTTTTTAATTATCTTACTGACCTTAATCATAATCTTATCGATTTCGGCTTTCAGCTTTTCGTCCTCCGAATCACTCATTCAATTTCCTCCTAACCGTTGGTGTATTTCCTATCGGTATGATAAAATGAATTATTTTGTCAAGACGGTTCAGTTAAAAATTTTGTAATATCTTGGGTCTTTAAACCAAGTTGATATTAACGCTACCTCAGGAACCATTAAATTTTTGCCGGAGCAATTCTTCGGCGATATCGAAATGATTCCCAATATCATTTCTTAAATCCAGTCGATTGCCTTCGGAATTTTCACGGGGTATGACCCTTATTTTCCCGTTTTCAAAAGCTGTCAACACTTTCCTGCGCAGTTGTTCCGCGTTACCAGAGCCGTGCAGATTGAAATTTGATTCGATCGGACTTCAGGCTTCACTTCGTTCAGGCGACCTTCAACGGTGGCCTGGATCAGCGTTCCCAGGTTTCTGATTCGTCGAACAATCGGCTGCCACTCGGGTTCCGGAGGACGAATGTTGATTTCACAAACTCGAATTCTTGTCGGCACCATATTGTCGTCAAAAGATAAAAAGCAGCCGGGATATATCAGGCAGGGGCGCAACGTATTTTTTTCCCTTAGGGCGGTTATCAATGGCTTGACGATGGTTTCGGCAGCCATTTCCATCAGGGCGGGCGTTTCCATGGGATGGGGGGATATGCTGCCCATCCCGCCGGTAATCGGATTGTCTTTGCTGGCAGGTCCCGGGAATCGTTCCGGATAATCCATCGAGGTGGGAAGGATTTGGAAGTGTCCGTTTTGATCGATTAAAATATTAAACGATATTTCAACCCCCGACATTCTGGACTCAATCAGCAGCGGCCATATGGATTTTTTCCCGAATAATTTTTTATAACTTTTTGCATAGTCTTTGATCAAGGTGTCATAGACTTCTTTGACTTCCCAGGCATTTAAAATAATTCGCGAACCTTTTCCCCCGGCACTAAAGGGATACTTCAGCACGGCGCCTCCGAATTGGTCGATAAGGGACAAACATGTTTTTAATACAAGCTCATAATTTCGAGCATCGACTTCAAGCCATTGGTCGGCAACAGGGATGCCGTATTGACGGCAAAGATGTTTACACGCGATTTTATCGCCTTCGATAAATGCGCTTTTTTGCGTAAATCCTAAAATATGATTTGAAAAACCGGCGGCCTCCAGTTCATCAACCAGCCCGTCAAGCAATAAATCTTCAGGCAT
>JARRRC010000174.1:0-10343 GCA_037381105.1 Desulfobacterales bacterium | reverse complement strand
TCTCCAATCTTCCATGGATTGCCAGGTGCTGACCACCAGACTCTCACCCGGTCGATCGATTCGCTTGAATGTTTCTCCGGAAATATAGCCGGGTTGCTGCATGGCCAAATTTCTAAGCTCTTGAAGCAGCGGTTTTAGGGCTTCGGTCTTGTTCTGAGGAACGATTCGTTTAATAATTATTTTGACTGCCATTGCGTAATATTCCTTTTTTTCCTCAACAGATTATACCAGGCACTGTTTGAGCTTTTTAAGATAAATAAATGTTAAAAGAAGCTTCGGATAGGGTTAAATTGTCATTTAATACATAATGTCTGATTGACGAACAATTAAAGTAATTTAAGAAACGCTAGGATATTTGCAACAGTTATGCCAAAAAAACATTAAAGATAGCTGGCTGAAATGACTAGATCATATTAAGTGGATCGAATCGGGCTTTTGTATAATTCTTTTAAAAATGGGGCCAAATTGCCCCGTCTAAATTAAAAGAAAAGATTAGGTGTCTGGAATATTGGAAAAGTTGTTATTGGGTCTTAAATGCCCCAGAATGGGGCCATTAAATCTCATAGCTTTTTATTTTTCTGAAAAGGGTTTTACGGTCAATGCCTAAAATCGCGGCTGCTTTGGTTTTATGCCAACGGTGCCTTTCCAGCGTACTTCGTATGATCTTTTTTTCGAAACTTTCCATAAGGGTTCGTAATTCAAGATCTTTATTATTTTGAATGATGATATCCGATTCATCCCTTTTGGACGGGTGTGTATCCATAAAGTCAATCTTTTCCAATGTAACATAGCGATGTATCGCATTCTGGAGTTCCCGGACATTGCCGGGCCAATCGTAATCTTGCATCGACTTTATAATATGTTCAGGTATTGAATGGATATCCTCATCATCACTGTATTCCTGCAGAAAGTGGTAAACCAGTAAAGAAATGTCTTCTTTACGCTCTCTTAACGGCGGAAGATAGATGGGAATAATATGTATCCTGTAATAAAAATCTTCACGCATTTTCCCCTTTTCCACCCATTCCTTTAAATTTTTGTTGGTTGCTGCAATGATGCGAATATCGGGTTTTATATTCTCTCTGCCGCCGATAGGAGTATACCCGCCGCCTTCGACAGCACGCAATAATTTTACCTGCATGTTAAGATCGAGCTCTCCAATTTCATCCATAAATAATGTTCCGCCGTCAGCAATCGTCAAATATCCGGGTTTGTCAATATCCGCTCCGGTAAATGCCCCTTTTTTATATCCGAAAAACTCGCTCTCGATGAGGGTCTCGGGAATCGCCCCACAATTGACAGTGACAAAATTTCTGCTGCCGCGACTGCTCAAATCATGGATTGTCTTCGCCACCAATTCCTTGCCTGTGCCCGATTCTCCGTAAATAATAACCCGGGCATTAGATTGGGCGGCTTTTAAAATCGTCTCATAGACTTCATGCATGACTTTGCTTTTCCCGATAATATTGCCGAAATTGTTAGAGCCTTTAAAAGACGTTCTCAGTCGTATATTCTCTTCGCGCAAATTCGCTTCACTGATTCGCAACGCTTCTTCGTTCAGTTTTCGCTCCGTAATATCTACATGTGTGCCGACCATTCGAACAGGAGTGCCCCTTTCATCTCGATCAACCAACTTCCCCCTTGCCATAATCCATCGCCAACCGCCTTGTTTTGTTTGTAATCGATATTCCACATCAAATGACTCGATTTTCTTCTGGACATATTCTTGAACTTTATTGATGATAAGTGTTTTGTCTTCAGGGTGAATCAAGTTTTCCCATGTTTCAAAATTCTGCGGCAGTTCATAGGGATCATAACCTAACATGGTGTAAAAACAAGGATTGAAGTAGGTTTTGTTCGTCCTTAGGTCCCAATCCCACAAAGCATCGCTGGTGGCTTCCATTGCCAGGTCAAGCCGTTTTTTGCTCTGCCGCAGCGATTCCTCTGATCTTCGATAGTCGGTAATATCTTCTCCTGAACAAACAACGTATTCAACATCTCCACCGCCATCCAGTTTCGGAGTAAACACCATTGATAATATACGTTTCTCACCGTTCCCGTTTTTCAGCCGGTCTTCCGCCTGAATTCTTATTTTTTGATCAAATACTTTCTGATTATGTGCGATAAACAATTCAGCTTCCTCTTTGCCGAGAACGTCCGGCAGAGCTCTATGCTCTATGTCTTTCTTTTCAAGGTTCAAAAATTCTGCATGCGCCTTGTTAACTGCCCCGTATGTTTTCGCATCTTTTAAATACCAGATTTGTGTCTGTATATTATCTAAAAGCAATTTTTGTTCTTCTACTTTTTTCTCCAAAGATTGTTCCGCATACTTACGTCCGGAAATATCCATAATCATGGCCAGCTTGGAGAAAGAACCATCTGAATGGTATATGGGCGTACTGACAACATAGTACCAGTTATCTTTAGGAGTCAAAACCTCACATCGAACGGTTTCACCTTTTAATATCCTGTCAATGAGACACCAGGGACAGGCAGAATCCCGATTATGCAAGGTTTTATAGCAAATTTGCCCGGTGGCATCATAACCGACGCGTTCGATATACTTTTCGTTCATAAACTCTATAATGTAATTTTGAGAACATAAGTATATCAATCCGTCAAATGCTTTTATGATGGCCTCGAGTTGCAGCCCCTTCTCCTTTAAGGTAACGTCCGGGATTTTGTGATTATGCTCTTTTTTCTCCTTGCCGGCCTTTGGTCTTGTTTTTGGACCTACGGGGTTTTGAGTCATCAATTTATCCTCCAATGCAATTGAAAATGTACTGTATTTGTCCCATATCGTCAAGCGCCGAAAGGATCTCTTAACGGCCATGATAGATTCAGGCAATACCACCGGTTTGCCACCCTTAATTTAAGGACTAAATCAATGACAGCCGTTCATCATAAATAAATTCACGGGTATGTCTGGCGATCCTTTCCGGCTCAATGTGATTGCGAGCGGCACCGCTTTCTATAGCAGCCCTTCCTACGGCTTCGGCCACTGCAGGCGGCACCCTGAAATCCATGGCGCCCGGAAGAATGTATTCCGGTTTCAATTCTTCGCCGACCAAGCCGGCGATGGCCTCGGCAGCCGCAAGGTTCATGGCATCGTCGATCCATTTTGCCCGAACATCCAGCGCACCCCGAAAAATGCCGGGAAACGCCAGGCAGTTGTTCACCTGATTGGGAAAATCGGATCTTCCTGTAGCGATCACGATTGCCCCTGCCATTTTGGCTTCCTTGGGATGAATTTCAGGGTCAGGGTTGGCAAGGGCAAACACAATGGGATTTTGGGCCATGGACTTCACCATCTTCTGATTCAAGACATTCGGTCCGGAGAGTCCGATGAAAACGTCGGCACCCTTCAACACTTCGGCAAGACTCCCTTTCTGCCTTTCAGGATTGGTGATGTCCGCCAGTTCATTTTTGATAAAACTCATTCCTTTCCGACGCCCCTTATATATCGCACCATTGGTATCGCAAACGGTCATATTCTGTGCGCCGGCTTTAATCAGAAGTTTGGTTGTCGCAATAGCGGAAGCGCCTGCACCATTAAAAACAATTTTGATATCTGCTAATGTTCGATTAACAATTTTCAACGCATTGATGAGCGCCGCCAAGGTAATCACCGCCGTACCGTGTTGATCATCGTGAAATACAGGAATATCGAGTCTTTCCCGAAGCTTCTGTTCAATTTCAAAACAACGCGGTGAAGAAATATCTTCAAGATTAATTCCGGCAAACGCCGGTGAGATATTTTCGACCAACCGGACAATATGGTCCGTATACGGGGTGCTGATACAAATGGGAAAGGCTTCAACACCTCCGAATGTTTTGAATAAAATAGCCTTTCCCTCCATTACCGGCATGGCCGCCCGGGGGCCGATGTTTCCCAATCCCAAAACGGCGCTTCCATCGGAAACGATGGCCACGAGATTATTTTTACACGTAAAATCATAAGCTTTTAATGAGTTGCTAAAGATCTCCCGACACACCTGCGCCACGGGTTCCGGTCCGTACAGCCGCCGATAAATGACATCATCCTTGACAGGAACTTTGGCATATACTTCCAGGCATCCCTGGTATCGATGGTGAAGTTCCAAAGATTCCTCATCGATACCCTGTTTCCCGTAATCCTGACCTTCGGGAGGCAGCCATGCCGTTTTACCTTCGTAAACATAACTTTCCGTCCGAACCTGTATGCTTTCGGCAGATATATCCTTCGGAGTCAACCGCGCCACACCGGTTTCCTGTGCAGCCTCGGCCACTGCACCGGCCACCACCGGAGAAATGTTCCAGTCCATCTGACGGGGGATGATATTTGTCGGTGAAAGTTTGTTTTCAGGTATCATTCCTGCTAAAGCCCTTGATGCCGCAATAAACATCTCTCGATTGATGCGTTTGGCTCTGACGTCAAGACAACCCCTTAAAAATCCGGGTGTTATCAATGACGAGCGGATCTGGTTTTCGCTTTCCGCCAGGCTGGTAGCCACGATTTTCGCACCGCCGGCCAAAGCTTCGGCTTCGCGGATTTCCGGCTCCGGTAGGGCCAGAGCAAAAACAACGGCATTTTTGGCCATGCCGGCCACCAAATGACGGTCAATGACCCCTTTTGCTGACAAACCGATAATAACATCCGCCCCTTTTAACACATCGGCAAGCTTTCCCTTTATATCTTGGGGTCTTACCATGCTGGCGATTTCCGCTTTGGCCCAATTCATACCTTCCATCCGGTAGACATGAATGGCGCCGTACCGGTCACAGATGGTAATATTCTCTGCACCGGCAGCCAGCAGTCCTTTGGCAACACCAATACCCGCAGCGCCGGCACCGCTGATAATGATCCTGGCGCTGGACAGATTTTTCCCCACGACCTTCAGCGCGTTATACAGGGCAGCCAAAACAATAATGGACGCCCCGTGATATTCATGATGAAGAAGCGTTAGATTCATGGCCCTTCGAAGTCGCTGTCTAATGGTAAAGTTGCGTTTTGAGCACTATGGGAACCGCATCAATATTGGCAAACGTCTTATAAACCACCGATTTGGCTTCTAGTTTGGGCAATGCGGCCAGAGCGCCGATATTGCCTAAACCGTAAACCTGGCTCCCGTCTGAGATCAGCCCGATAGAGTTTCCTCGACACGTATAGTCAAAAGACAGCAGCGGATTTTTATGGATTGCCCGGCAAGGCGCGCCGACGCCGGGCGTATAGATGCGGCTCAAAACAGAGAGATCTTTAATCGGCATTTTACTCTTAACGCCGATCAGCCCTCTGTAGCGGCGTCGAAAAGACAGGGCGTCTGATTCCATTAATTTGTTATCCATATTGTTTTCCTTCTAATTTCAATATGATTTTTCTTCTAATTGATCGCAGACAAAAATATCCCTCGCAGTAAAACGAAGATCCCGTTATCGAGAAAATATACCTTGCTTTAAAAATGCGGGACCGATCCTAGCGGGGATATCCTCGGATTAACTCAATTTGCGCATTATTCTATGAAACAATAATCACACCAATACGTTTTTCAACCTGTCCAATAAATATCAAAAAATGTTCAGATAATGATATATCCGGAGCATCGATTTCTCGCCATGCTTATTTAAAAGATTTAATGCATTTAAAAATGCCGGCGAGCGGATATGTTGAAACGCAGGAATATCGAAAGGTATAAGATTGAGGTAACTTGAAGATTGCTGGTTTCAGGCGGGCAATGACGAGAAATATTAAATTCCCAAATAGACCTCTCTCACATGGTCGTTGGCCATCAATTCCTGCCCGGTGCCCTCAAGAACGTTTCTGCCGTTCTCTAAAACATACGCCCGATCGCACATGGCCAGCGTCTGGGTAACGTTTTGTTCCACCAAAAGAATGGTAACGCCTTCTTTATTGATCTTTTTGATTAAATTAAAGATATCCTGCACCAGAATGGGCGCCAGTCCCAAGGACGGTTCGTCGAACATCATTAATTTGGGCCGCGACATCAGCCCCCGCCCCACGGCCAGCATCTGCTGCTCGCCGCCGGACAAGGTGCCGGCCACCTGCTTTCTTCTTTCCAAAAGTCTTGGAAACAGGGAATACACATAGGCCATGGTTTCGCTTCGTTTTGACTTAGCGTCGCCATAAAGGGAACCCATGATCAGATTTTCTTCGACGGTCATCTCCGGAAAAAGACGCCGCCCTTCAGGAACGTGAACAATCCCGTGCTCGATAATTTTATTTGGCGGCAACTTGTGCAGGCGGAGTCCATTGAACTCGATGGTGCCGGCTGTCGGCGTCAGAAGTGAAGAGATGGTCTTTAGCGTCGTGGTTTTTCCGGCCCCGTTGGCCCCCACCAAAACCAGGATTTCCTTTTCCTTGACATCAAAGGAGACGTCCCAGAGAACCTGAAGATCTCCGTAAAAAACATTGATTCCGTTAACCTTGAGCACGCTGTTCTCCCAAATAGGCCTCGATCACCGCCGGGTTGTTGGCAACTTCCTGAGGGGCTCCTTCTGCAATAGTTTGGCCGAAGTTGATGGCATGAATTCGATCCGATATGGTCATAATGACCTTCATGATATGTTCGACAATCAGGATACTAATCCCATTGTCTCTAATTTTTTTGATAAGATCGATCGCCTCATCAAGTTCACCCGGATTTAAGCCCGCCGCAGTTTCGTCCAGAAGCAAAAGTTTCGGTTTTGTTGCCAGCGCCCGGGCAATTTCAAGGCGCTTTCTCCCGGCGATGGGCAGGCTCTTGGCCGGCTTATTATTCTGGTTCGAAAGATTACAAAACTCTAAAATGGCCAACGCTGCATCCTTTGCCTCCTTGATGGTATTGACGCGGCAAAACGCAGAAGCCGTAACATTTTCCAAAACTGTCATTCTGGCCAGGGGTTTGACGACCTGAAACGTCCGTCCGATGCCCAGATGACAAATTTGATGGGTTTTCAATCCGATAATACTTTCCCCTTTAAACAGAATATCTCCGGACGTAACCGGAAAAAATTGATTGATACAGTTGAATGTCGTGGTTTTCCCACTACCGTTGGGACCGATGAGACCGACGATCTCTCCTTCTTCCACGTTAAAGGAAACATCATTGACCGCAAGAAGCCCGCCAAAGGCCTTGATAAGATTTTTTACTTCAAGAAGTGCCATAATCTTTCCTTATCATCCTATAATCTCGACGGCTTCATTCTAAAAACATACTGCTTGATTTTCCTCCAATCCCCGACGATACCATTGGCCAGAAACATGATCACAAATATCACCAACAGCCCGAAGACCAAAGAGTGGGCCTGACTGATCCAACTGGGTGCAAGACCGAAAAAAGAACTTCGGAAGGTTTCCTGCAGCCCCACCATAACGAAAGCGCCCACTGCAGGCCCCCAAATGGTGGCCACTCCCCCGACAATGCCGACCAGGATGGCCATAATAGAGATAAAATGCAGCGAAAACACCACTTCGGGATCAATAAACGCCATATAATTCATATAAAACGCGCCGGCCGTTCCGGTAAAAAAAGAGCTGACAAGGAGCGAGACATTTTTATAAAGAGTGGTGTTAATCCCCATGGATGCGGCGGCATCCTCATCTTCTCTGATGGAAACAAAATAATATCCCCACTTGGATTTCATGATCAACTGGATCACAAAAATGCACGTCAGTGCCAGCGCAAAAGCGATATAATAATAAGGCAACTTGCTTTTAAACGTCTGAATGATCAAAATGCCTACCATGCCGTCGGTCAGGCTTTCCCAATTGGTGGCGATCAATCGAATAATTTCACCGCCGGCAAGGGTTGCCAAAGCAAAATAGGGTCCTCTCAACCTGAAGCAAACCCAGCCGACAAACAAGCCGACCAGCATGGAGAAAATCCCGCCAAAGGCCATCCCCCACCAGGCGGATATGCCCAATTTCGTAACAAATATACCGGCGGTATAAGCTCCTACGCCAAAAAATATGGCATGCCCGAAAGACACCTGTCCGGTATACCCTGCCAGAAGATTCCATGAAGATCCGATAACCACCCACATAAAAATAATGATCACCAGGTGCAGATAGTAATCGGAACGGACGACAAGGGGGAAAATCAAAAACGCGATTCCCATAATGATCATGAACAACTGTTTTTTCTTCATGATATCCTCTACACTTTGGTCAGACGTTTCAAACCTCCCGGCAAAAAAACAAGGACCAGAATAAAAATAACAAAACCGATCATTTCTTTATATCCCATACCGATATAGGTCGCCCCGAGGGACTCTGCGATGCCCAGGACCACGCCGCCGACAATAGCCCCTACCGTGCTCCCCATTCCGCCGAGAATGGTAATGACAAATGCTTTTAAAGTAAAAGGGCCTCCAATGTCAGGAAACAGATAGAAAATGGGAATCAGCAACGTTCCAGCGGCGGCCACCAGGGAAGAGCCTAATCCAAAAGTGATGATGGTGATCCGATTGCTGTTGATGCCCATGAGGGTTGCCGCATCCTTATCCTGGGCCGTGGCCCGAATGGAGCGCCCGATATCTGTTTTAAGAAGAAACCAGAAAAGTGCCCCGGTAAAGGCAAGGGCAAACAGAAAGGCAATAACCATAGGAACATTAAAAGAGATATTGCCGAGAAAGAACGCAGATGAGCTGTATGATGTTTTAACGCTCTTATAGTCGGACGAAAAAATAAATCTGGCGATCTCCGCCAGAACCATCCCGATGCCGACGGTCATCAATACCTGGTTTTCAGGAAGGATGGATTCGACTTTCATCAGAGGATTTAGCAAATATTTTTGTAAAAAAGCACCCAGCAAGAATAAAGCCGGCATGGCGACCAGCAGCGAAATATACGGATCCATATGCAGGTATTGAAAAAGAACAAAGGTAATGTACATGGAAACCATCATCAACTGACCGTGAGCCAGGTTGATAATGCCCATGACACCCATAATCAGGGTCATGCCGATCCCGATCAGCCCGTAAATGCCGCCGATTAGAATCCCCGCCACAAGCGTTTGCAGAAAGACTTCCATATAAGATTCCTTATACTGCGAGACCTTTGGAAAACACACCTTTCGCCCGATTTCTGCGTCAGGCTCAATTTTTAATCCTCGAAATACTGAATGTATTCAGGTGGTTAAAATTTTCGCCTTTCTTGAACTCGAACAAAAATTTACATTTTTCAAAGGTCTCACTGCGGGGAAATCTCCGTCGCCGCAATAATCTCCTAACGCCGCATAAAAAACAGAGCTGGTCTTTAATAGTTGCAACATTAGGGTGCCAACGGCGACGGGTGTCGTCACCAATAGTTCGTATCCGCGTTGATGCTTTTGTATATACTGCGTTAACGATAATTAATATCCCCAAATCTTCAACCAATCAACAGGATAGTGAAACGTTTTGGTCGCATGTTCTGTCGGCCAGACCAGTTCCAGTTTCCCATTGATCCATTGGACCACATAGGTAGCGGCCTTGTTCTGGTTTTTCATTTTACCCCATGTCACAAATTTCACCGGCCCGAAAACGGTCATCATGTCGGTTTTGGAAAGCGCCTCTTTAATATCCGTGTTCTCAAACGACTTGGCCCTTTTCAGGACATCCGCGATGACATAGCATGCAGAGTAGGCCTCTGCGCCGTGATATTCGGTGGGCTTGTTGTATTTTTTCACGAATTTATTGTAGTAATCCATGGCTCCGGGAAATGGAAGAACTTGATGCCACAGGGTCGCTGAGATGACGTCTTCCGAAGCAACCCCGGCATTTTGTGCAAATTCCGGCAGGGTAAAACCCGCAGCACCGCCGATAAACATTTTTGGGGTCAATTTGAGTTCCTTTGCCTGCTTCATGAGCAAAGATGCATCCATAATATAGGATACCATATAGATGATATCCGGGTTGAGCTGTTTGATCCGGATCAATACCGGTTTAAAATCAATGCCGCCATGCTCGTATCCTTCTTTTAAAAGAACTTTATAACCGGCTTCTTCACAAACTTTTGAAAAAGATTTGGCGCCCTTGGTGCCGAACAGTGAATTTTCATGAAGAATGGCCACGGTTTTGGGTTTTATTTTTTCAGCCAGCAAGGTCGTCACGGCATCGGCATAATGACTCACCGGCGGATTCAACCGGAAGATATAATCCCAGCCGGACGTGGTAATTTTATCGGCGGATCCGGTATTGACGAGAAAAGGCATCTTGTTCTGCTGGCAAACGCCGGCCACGGCATAGGTCACGGAACTGCTGTATCCGCCGCCGATCATGACCACCTTGTCCTTGGTGATCAGTTTCTCCACCACGGATCGACCCACGTCGGGGCGACCGGTATCGTCTTCCATAACCAATTCGAGTTTTTTCCCGTTGATGCCGCC
>JARRRC010000173.1:0-5658 GCA_037381105.1 Desulfobacterales bacterium | reverse complement strand
GGGGGGCACGGACCGAGATTATGGTCAATCCGTCGCCGTGGACGGCAGCGACAATGTTTACATCACGGGATATTTCAGCGGGGCCAACGTAAATTTCAACCCCGGAGCCGGAACGGACGACCATACCTCCGCGGGGCTGGAAGATATATTTTTGACCAAGATCAATGCCGACGGCAGTTACGGATATACGAAGACCATGGGGGGCACGGATCGAGATTATGGTCGATCCGTCGCCGTGGACGGCAGCGACAATGTTTACATCACGGGATATTTCAGCGGGGCCAACGTGGATTTCAACCCCGGAGCCGGAACGGACGACCATACCTCCAAAGGTCTTGATGATATTTTTCTGACAAAGATAAATTTTGACGGCAGCTATGACCTGACAAAGACCATGGGCGGAACAAGTCAGGACGCCGGTCAGTCCGTTGCTGTGGACAGCAGGGTCAATGCTTATATCACGGGATATTTCAGCGGGGCCAACGTGGATTTCAACCCCGGAGCCGGAACGGACGACCACACTTCCGAAGGTTTAGAAGACATCTTTCTCACGAAGTTCAGGATGGTTGATTTTATTGTTGTACCGACCAGCGTGACAACCGTGGTCAACGGGGGAACAGCCACCTTCACCGTAAGACTCTTAAGCGAGCCTGCTGCGAATGTGACGCTGCCTGTCAGCAGCTCTGACGCCAACATAGGAACGGTTGACAAGTCAAGCTTAACTTTCACCGATATGAATTGGTTTGTTGACCAGACCGTAACCGTCACCAGCGTGACAGACAATGGTCTGCCATACAGCATACGATTGGGCCCGGCAATCTCGGCAGATGCCGATTATAACGGTCTAAACGCACCGGATGTAACGGTGACGATTGTCGGCAATGAGTCCGGCGGCAGCGGTTGCTTCATCGCCACTGCAGCCTATGGTTCACCTTTGGCGCCGTATGTAAGGATTTTAAGCCAATTCCGCGACCATTTTCTGCTCACGAACCGAACCGGCATGCGTTTGGTGCAATTTTACTATGCCTATTCACCCCCTATGGCCAATTTTATCAAGAAACATGGTTACTTGCGGGCCATGGTCCGTTTGATCCTGATTCCTTTCGTGGGAGTCAGTTGGCTGGCCTTGAAGATCGGCATTGTATCCACAATGGTGTTGATCCTCTTTTTGGGTATAGGATTGATCGGACTGGTAAGATGGGTAACCTTTAAAGGTTCGTTTTAATTTTCTCAAAGAAAACTGCCTTGTATGATCGCAATTGAAGCCGGTGCGCAGGTGCCGGCTTTTTTTCATTTTGGTCTGAATGCGTTCCGAATTTTCTCCAAGCGCCGATCAGGAGGATCTCTATCAACTATATGAGAAAATAAAAAAGGGTTGTTATATTTTTTCAAAATGTTGTAACTATGCAAAACTTTGTTTTTGGCCTGTTCCAATATAAAGACGACGAAAATATTGAAAGGGGTGCCGTGATGAATCGTCGATATGTCCGTTGGGTGGTTTTGGTTCTGATCCTCTCGGCCGCGGCTGTTGCCGTCTGGTATTTCACCCGCCCCAAGCCCGTTGAAGTTGTGGTTCAGCCTGTGGATTACGGGATCGTGGAGCGGGCTGTTGCAAATACCCGTGCGGGAACCGTTAAAGCCTGCCGAAGGGCCAAGCTCTCTCCAAGCATAGGCGGTCAAATCGCGGAGCTTCCCATCCACGAAGGAGATATGGTGAAGGGCGGGGATCTTCTCCTTGAAATCTGGAACAAGGACCTGATCGCAGAAGTCAGACTTACCCAGAGCGAAGCCGAAGCCGCAAGGGCGCGTGCAAAAGCGGCGTTGTTAAAAGCCGAAGTCGCCCAGCGGGAAGCGAACCGTCTTGTAAAACTCCGCAGCACCGGAGCAGCGTCCGAGGAAAAGACAGACAAGGCGGTTACCGATGCCAAGGCGCTCAGGGCGGATTACGAAGCTGCCAAAGCATCCGTGCTGATGAGCGAGGCCCGTGCCGGTGTGGCAAAAGCAAACCTGGCTCGAACCCGTTTAATCGCTCCTTTTGACGGTGTTATCGCCGAGATCAACGGCGAACTGAGTGAATACGTAACCCCTTCTCCCATCGGCATTCCCACTCCGCCGGTCGTGGATCTTATCGATAACACCTGCTTTTATGTCACCGCACCCATCGATGAAGTCGATGTGCCCAATATAACACCCGGTATGACGGCTCGTGTCAGTCTGGATGCCTTCGGGGATCGCCGCTTTAGCGGTAAGGTTCGTCGAATTGCTCCCTATGTGCTGGATCGTGAAAAGCAAGCCCGCACCGTGGACGTAGAGGTGCAATTTGACATACCCAAGGATATTCGGGAAATGCTGGCGGGTTACAGCGCGGATGTGGAGATCATATTGGATGTTCGAAACAACACGCTGCGCATTCCCACCCAGGCTGTTCTGGAGGGAAATCATGTCTTTGTTTATCTGCCCGATCAAAAAAAGATCAAGGATCGAACGTTTAAAAGCGGTATTTCAAATTGGGACTATACCGAGGTCATTTCAGGCTTAAAACCCAACGAGCCGGTCGTGGTGAATGTGGATCGCGCCGGAATGAAAGACGATGCGACAGCCGTTGTATCCAAAGAGGAACGATGATCCGGCTCACCGGGATAGAACGGACATTTCCGGTGGGCGACGAAACGGTTCACGCGCTCAACAACGTGAACTTCACCGTCCGCAAAGGGGAATATGTTGCCATTATGGGGCCTTCGGGATCCGGGAAATCGACCCTGCTCAATATTATCGGCCTCTTGGACAGACCGGACAAGGGGGTCTACACTTTGGAAGACCTGGATATCACGGAGTTAACCGATGACCAGCAGGCATCCGTTCGCCGAAACAAAATCGGTTTTGTCTTTCAGTTTTTCCATCTAGTCCCCCGCCTCAGCGCTGCGGAAAATGTAGAATTGCCGATGATCCTTGCGGGAGTGGATCCTGTCGAAAGGAAGCCTCGCGTTCAGGCGGCGCTCTCTTCCCTTGGTCTCAGCGACCGCGCCAAACATCGTCCCGACCAGTTATCCGGGGGACAGCGTCAGCGTGTTGCCATTGCGCGGGCCACTATCATGCAACCGGATGTTATTCTTGCGGATGAACCCACCGGCAACCTGGATCGAACATCCGGGATAGAAGTCATTCAAATCCTTGAAAATCTACACAATAACGGTATTACCTTGATTATGGTGACCCATGACCCCGATTTGGGAAACCGGGCGAACCGAAGGGTGCGACTGGTAGATGGAAGGATAGTAACTGATACCGGGAACTCATAAAAAAATGAAAGTCGGGGATGTCATTCAATTCAGCACGAAAGCCCTGTCCGGCTATACCGTTCGAACACTGTTGATGATTCTGGCCATGGCAATCGGTGTGGCTTCGGTGATTCTACTCACCTCCTTGGGAGAAGGTGCCCGCAGATATGTAACGAATGAGTTCAGATCACTGGGAACCTACATATTGATTGTATTGCCGGGCCGGTCTGAAACAACCGGCGGCCCGCCGCCGCTGCTGGGGGAAACTCCCAGAGATCTGACGCTGGAAGATGCGCTGTTTCTCACGCGGAATTCGGTTATCCGCCGAGTTGCACCGATCACTGTGGGGTCAGCTGCAGTTTCCTGGAAACATCGAGACCGGGAAGTGACGATTCTCGGCTCCACAGATGCGCTTTTTGACATCCGTCAGTTGTCAATGGCCCGGGGCAGGTTTCTTCCTGCCGGCGACCCTGCGAGAGGCTCGGCGGTTTGCGTTTTGGGATACAAGCTTAAAAATGAACTCTTTGGGAATCAATCCCCTTTGGGCGAATGGGTTCGCATCGGCGATCGCCGTTTTCGAATTATAGGGGTTCTTGCCAAAAAAGGCCAATCTCTTGGATTGGATATGGGTGATGTGGCGATTGTGCCCGTGGCTTCCGCACAGGCCCTGTTCAATACTTCCGGGCTTTTTCGGGTCTTGGTGCAGGCCAACGGCCGTGATGCCGTTCCAAAAGCCAAGAAGACGATACTGAGCACCATCCGCAAACGGCATGAAGGAGAAGACGACGTCACCGTGATCACCCAGGATGCTCTGCTGTCCACTTTTGATCGGATTCTTTTGGCCATGACGTTGAGTGTTGCGGGCATCGCCGCCATCAGTCTCTCGGTTGCCGGCATCCTGATCATGAACGTGATGCTCATCGCGGTTTCGCAGCGGACCACAGAGGTCGGACTTCTCAGGGCTATCGGTGCCCCGGGCGGGCAAATCCTTCGACTTTTTCTGGCGGAATCCGCCATTCTCTCTCTCATCGGTGCTGTCTTTGGAATCATTCTGGCATTTTTAGGGACTTGGGGAATTTCCCGTGCATTTCCGGTTTTTCCCATCACGGTACCGGTATGGGCTTTGGGCGCTGCGGTTCTTGTTGCCCTTTTGACGGGCCTGATATTCGGAGTGTTGCCCGCGAGACGGGCGGCGAGACTCGATCCGGTGCAGGCGTTGTCTCGCAGGTAAAACAATTGTTAAAAAAGAAAGAGAAAACAGGAAACGGAAAACAGAAAAGAGGAAAGGGGAAGAGGACTAAGGAACTCCGAGACATTTAACATGTTGATCAATGATTCCGCAAAACTGGCTATTCATGCATTGTCCAGCCAGCGGATGCGCAGTTTTCTCACCGCTCTGGGCATTGCCGTTGGCATCGCTTCAGTGGTGCTACTCACCTCCATCGGTGAAGGCATCCACAAGTTCGTCCTTTCGGAGTTTACCCAATTCGGCACGAACCTGATCGCCGTCACACCGGGCAGAACCACTACCGCCGGTATGTCGGGGGCTGTTATCAGCAATGTCCGTCCCTTGAGCATTGATGATGCGTTGGCCCTTAGACGAATTTCAAAGATTCTTGGGGTCGTTCCTTTTGTTCAGGGGAACGCATCTGCGGAATTCCGAAAGCGCGGCAGACGAACTTACGTCTTTGGAGTCGGACCGGAGGCGCCCGATGTTTGGAAAATGAAGGTCGCCATGGGCCGTTTCCTTCCGGACGACGATCCCCGTGCGTCCCGTGCTTTTGCCGTACTGGGCGACAAAGTGAAAAAAGAACTTTTCAATGCAACAAACCCCCTTGGCCGGCGTATTCGCATCGGCGGACGACGCTTTCGAGTCATCGGCGTTATGGAATCCAAAGGCCAAATGCTCGGATTCGCTCGACTCAGGCCGGGGCAGTGGATCAAGTGCCTGACCCGGAAACCCGTGGCACGCAGAAGGGGGTGACCCGGTGCTCCCCTTGACAACCCAGGAACAGATGCTGGATGTACTGGGATCCGTGCTCAACATTCTCACCTTGGCCGTAGGTGCTTTAGGCGGGATTTCCCTTTTGGTCGGGGGCGTCGGTATTCTCACCATTATGACCATCAGTGTGAATGAAAGAAGATCTGAGATCGGGTTGTTCCGCGCCATCGGTGCGGGCCGGGGACAGATTCTGACGCTTTTTATCGGGGAGGCCGTTGTATTATCCGGCATCGGCGGTTTCGCCGGATTGATGATCGGTGCGGGTGGAGCATGGATATTAGGAACCTTCGTACCGGCGCTTCCCACCCATACGTCATGGCTGTATGTTCTGCTGGCTGAAATTCTGGCGGTTCTTATCGGTCTTCTGGCCGGAGTCTT
>JARRRC010000172.1:1396-9040 GCA_037381105.1 Desulfobacterales bacterium | reverse complement strand
CCTCCAAAACATATTCGATGGAATGCATCCTCAAAATCCGACCTTCAATGGAAGCCGTAGAGCAGTATATGCAATCCATCGCGCATCCCCTCCGTGTTTGTATCGGAAACCAGATTTCTTCTTTGTTAAATTCGGAAGGAATGGGCAGGTGAATGTTTAATAGCGGCTGAGGATAATCATCCAAATTTTTTTCGAGGTTCGGTTTTTTAACAACCCCGGTCTCAGGCAGGCAGACGCCTGGAATTTCTGAGATATCGGCCTGATGTTCGATCCGTTCCAAAAGCATGACAAATGATTTTTCGCCTTCACCCTGAATACCCATGTCCGCTTTTAAATAATCGAGTGCACTCCGGGGAAAGATGCTGTATCCGGCCCCGCCCAGCACAATGGATGCATCGGAAAGTTTTCGGCATTCGTTGACCACTGCTCTGACCGGATCGAGAAGGAAATTCGAATTCCCCATTACCTGATCGTCTATATTTCTTACTGATATTCCGATCACATCCGGTTGATGCGATACAACTGCCTTCTTTAACAGTCCGCGAACATCCTCTGTCATCATTAAATTGACGGTGTTTACGCCATGCCCTGCGTTTTGTGCCGCGGCAGCCACACATGCCATTCCAAGGGGCAAAACAGGCATATTGATCTGTTCGGTGTTAGCGGAAATCAACAGAATTTTCATTGCTTATTTTCCCGGATTTCAACTGAATTTAACCATGTTAAGTCCATCGGCCGCACCCTTAGTTCATATATTCATTCTTATTCACCAAACACCGGATGTCAAGCCCGGCACGTCGTCATCGGGCACAGCAAATTCCGCCCCTAAAAGTTATAACAAAAGTTTCGCACCCTCTGTTTTCAGCAAAGCGGGTAACGTGTAGCAGGCCGGAAAAATTTTTTAAGGTTGGATAGAATTTTTAAAGTAAAATTGCACAATGTGCCGCACCGATAAGGGCTGCTTTATCATTCATAATGACTTTAACGGGTATTTTTTTGAGAAAGCTCTTAAATCGTCCCTTGTTTACAAATGCGTTCATAAAAATATCTTCTTTCAATTTAGGTAGAATTTTCGGCGGTATTCCGCCTCCCAAGAAAACCCCGCCAGTGGTCAGTCCGAACAAGGCCAAATTGCCGGCAACGGCGCCCAAAATGGACACAAACAAATTCAGCGCTTCAACACATGCGGGATCTCTGTTTGACAGCGCGGTTTCTGTAATGGCCTTCGCCGGGTCGATCTCTTTCAATTTTTGATTGAGCCATTCAGGTTCATCGATACGACCGGAGTCTTTCAACCATTCATAAATATTCACCAAACCGGATCCGGAAATCACCCGCTCAATGCTAACATGCCCATAGCGCCGGTGAAGATACATCCACAGTTTTGTTTCCGGTTCATTATTTGGTGCAAAATCAGCATGACCGCCTTCGGAAGATATCGGTTCATATCGTCCATTTTGATACGTCAGCATTGCTATCCCCAGACCTGTTCCGGGAGCAACCAGGCCAATAGGATAGCCTTTTATGGATGCTGTTTGATTTAAAGGAAAAAATTCGTCTGTGTTCAGAAGCGGAACAGCCATTGCTGTTGCGGATAAATCATTGACAAGTCTGACATGATGAAAGCGAAATTGATTTTTGATCCGATTTTCTGAAACATTCCAGGGAAGGTTTGTGGTTTTGGAATTGCCGTCGACCACGGGTCCTGCAATGCCAAAGCATGCACGGGTAACCGGACCCGGATGTATATTAAGAAATTCCTGAATAATATGCTCAAGATTCGGTGCCTCCGGACTTGAAAAGGTTTTCATCACTTCTAACACGGGTCGATCATCGTGTTTGGAAAAAAGCCCCAAGTTTGTTTTTGTCCCGCCGATATCTCCGGCCAGAACAAGTTTTTTATCCATTGACGTTGTCATGAGTTCCAACTCCTGTTATATTGTGGACATTTCGGCATTGTTGTCCCCTTACCGTGCCTTTATTCATTACATCCAAATCGTTTTTTGCTTGATCTCCAAGTTTCTACCCGACATGTAAGCTTTGTGAAATCCGTAAAAAATGGCAGTTTGAGGTATCTGTTTCAAACACCTCTTGATAATGTTATTTTTCAATCTTAATCTTTATTGAGAGCATTACAAGTCAAGAAAATAAATTTCCATTCACCAAGGAAAATATTTTGTTACTTAAAGTCGAGTGAGTGCTTGAAATTTAAATAATGATTTTGCAAAGGAGAATTTATGAAAGCCAAACCAGATATCATCAATGAAGACGACACGGCTTCTTGACTGCTTGGTTACCTTTGATCTTCTTGAAAAAGAAAAGAACCGTTATCATACGACAGAAAAAGGATCCTATCTTTCATCTAAAAATACGGAATCCGTTCTTCCCATGATTAACCATATGAATACCATCTGGGATAATTGGAGCCGCTTGAGTGATATTGTCAAAAAAGGGAACAATTCAAATATAAGACGTGTTGTGGATTCAGAACACAAAGACGACAGAAACGCCTTTATCGGCGCCATGCATGTTGCGGCAAAACGCATTTCAAAGAAAATTGCCGGGTCCTATGATTTGTCTTCCTTTAAAAAGCTTCTTGACATCGGAGCTGGGTCCGGTGCATACACCATCGCTTTTTTGAATAAAAATCCACAGCTCAATGCCGTTATTTTTGATCTTGAAAGCGTTATACCCATAGCAAAAGAAAAAATCGAAGAGAATAATTTAAGTCACAGAGTCCGTTTCGTGACCGGAGATTTTTACAAGGATGACCTTCCCGTTGGATGTGATCTTGCGCTCCTGTCGGCCATTATCCACCAGAACAGCTCCCAGCAGAATTTGGAGCTTTACCGGAAAATTTACCAGGTCCTCAATCCCGGCGGTACGCTGATTATTCGAGACCATATCATGGATGAATCTCGCACAAATCCGCCTGCCGGTGCACTCTTTGCGTTAAACATGCTTGTAAACACCCCTGCCGGTGATACTTACACCTTCAAAGAGGTCAAAGACACTCTGAAAAACGCCGGTTTCATGGAAATAAAACTCGTTCTATCGGGCAAAGAGATGGATTGTCTCGTGGAAGCAAGAAAGCCGAAATAAAAATATTCAAATGGAGTAAAATGAATAAATTAAATAAGTTGTTTCCTATAAATATTGACGGTGTTGTGGACAGGCTCATTGAAGAGTTATCGTTTAAAGATAAAACAAAAATTGCCAACATGTCCGAAACGGACCTGGTAAAGCTCAACATCTCATGGGGAGGATATCTTAGAAACGAATTTCGCCTTCGTAGCAATGATCCGTTGCTGGAATCCTTAAAATCTTATGCCGGCGTGAACAATATGACTCCGGACCAGGCTTCTTATATTATTATCAAAGAGCTGTGGGAAAGGTTACAGAATTCTCATGTATTGAAAATCGTAAAATAATATTTTCGATAAAGATTTATTGAATAAGTCTTTTCCGCATGGCAATAAGGGCGATTAGTGTAAATAAAATAAAAAACACGATTAAGTAAGAGATGCTGATAAACGGTGCAATCTCGCTGGTTCCGATGGCAAATCGACGCGCCAGTTCGGCCAAATGGTATAGAGGAAAGGCCAGTGCAACGGATTGGGCCCAGGCAGGCAGATTGGAAACCGGGAAAAAGGTTCCGCTGAATAAAAACATCGGTGTAATAAACAGAAATATGGGAAGATTGAACATGTCGATGGTCGGGGTTATTCCCGTAAAGAACATGCCGATAGCGCCGAAAGCCAATCCACCGAAAAATGCCATAGGGATCAACAACAGTCCCATGGGAAATTGAACAAATCCCAGAGAACCAAGAACCGCCGACATGATCGTTGCAGCGCCCGCCGATTTGGTGGCGCTCCAGGCAATTTCAGCGATGATGATCTCTTCCAGAGACAGTGGCGTTGCCAGCATGCCGTCAAAAGTTTTTTGGTAATACATACGGACGAAGGATCCATAGGTGGTCTCAAAAAAGGCGTTCCACATGACGGCGGTAGCGATCAATGCCGGTGCGATAAAAGCCGTGTATGTAAGATCGACGCCGTCGTAGTGCACTTTTCCTATCAAACCGCTGAAGCCAAGACCAAAGGCCAAAATATAGAACAGCGGTTCAAGGAGCGGCGTTAAAAAATTCACCTTCCAGATTTTTTTATAAACCACCAGGTTTCTTGTCCAGACCCTCAAAAATCGCCACGAAAATGCAGCGCGGATAATCATTCTCGAAGCTCCCTTCCCGTTAAGCGCAAAAAAACATCTTCCAAGGTGCTATTCCGGTAAATACACTTTTCATTGCAGAACTTTTGGCGAATCGTATTGTTGATTCCCATTCTTTCGGGATCATACAATATCAAACGATTGCCCAGATCATCATATTCGACATCATGCGTTTTGATATATTCAAACAAAGTCTGATCCGGCCCTTCGATTTCGATGATATGTTTGCCGGCGTGCCGTTCGATCAGCCTTTCCGGACTGCCATCCACCAGAATTTTACCGTGATCCATTATAACCAGGCGGTCGCAAAGTTGAGAGGCTTCCTCCATGTTGTGGGTGGTGATTACAACCGTCAAACCGGACTTTTTCAGTTCTTTCAGTTTTTCCCAGACCTGGTGTCGGGACTGAGGATCAAGTCCTGTCGTCGGCTCATCCAGTATCAAAAGTTCCGGACGGTTGATCAGCGACCTTGCCAGAATCAGCCGCCTTGCCATTCCACCTGAAAGTTCCATAACTTTGGCATCTTTTTTATGAATCAAAGCAAAAAAATCGAGAAGTTCTTTGGAACGTTCGATCGCCTCTTTTTTGGATATGGAAAAGTATCCGGCGAAGACGTGAAGATTTTGTTCTACACTCAAGTCCGGATCCAGGGTGTTTTCCTGCTGACAAACGCCGATTCTGGCTTTGATTCTGCGATAATCGGTGTTGATGTCCATGCCGAAGATACGCAGCATGCCGCTGGTTAACGGTGAATAGCCGTAAAGCATCCGGATCGTAGTTGTTTTGCCGGCGCCGTTGGGGCCTAACAGGCCAAAAAATTCTCCTTTTCCCACAGAAAATGAGATTCCGTCCACGGCCGAGAATCCGTTGAATTGCTTTATCAGATTCTGAATTTCTATGATTTTTTCCATTCTTTGCTCTAAAAAACTTGAATTATTAAAAAATATGTAATGGATGTTGCGAAAGTTTGCAAACTGTTTTTCAACGAAACGTCCCATGGGTTTTGATGAACCGGATTCCAACTGACCATCTGTTTTTATTTGACATAAAAGTTAAGCGGTGTCTATAGATTACAGATGTTCATTTTGTTCCTGCAAAACGCACAAATTAAACTCAACAGCTCACGCTTTGCACCTCAAAACAGCTCAAAAACCTTCTTGTCCGCCCATGCCGTATGAGGGAATTGTAGATGCAACTTTCAACCCACGATTTAGCCGATCTCCGGTATGCAAAACATCTTTTGGAAAATCCTGGAATTGCCGCAAGAATTACAAATCTGTTGGGAAAATCCATAGAGAAAAGTTTCGAACTCCTGCCGGAAAAAACTTATGATTCGATCCTGAAAATAACGAGAAAATCGCTGCAGAAAGCGCTGGACGTTTCTATAAATACAATCGACGACCGGCTAAAAAATCTGTCATCGGAATTTACGCATAAAATCATTGTTGCAGCAACCGGAGCCGGCGGAGGTGCTTTCGGACTTTCGGCTTTAGCCGTCGAACTCCCCATATCCACCACCATCATGCTCCGTTCCATTGCAGACATTGCAAGAAGCGAAGGTGAACAAATAAAAACCGTAGAAACCAAATTGGCGTGTATGGAAGTTTTTGCTTTCGGAGGTACATCGCGCAATGACGACAATGTGGAAACCGGTTACTTTTTTGTCAGAGCATCTTTGGCAAAAGCTGTTTCCGACGCAGCCGAATATATTCTTCGCAGAGGATTAAGTGAAAAAAGCGCACCGGTTATCGTTAGGTTTATTTCAGCGGTTGCTTCCAGATTTGGAGTGGTCGTGACCGAAAAAATAGCGGCACAAGCAATCCCATTAATCGGTGCCGCCGGCGGTGCTTTGGTCAATACCGTTTTTATTGATCATTTCCAGAATATGGCGCGGGGACATTTCATTGTTCGAAGACTTGAAAGAACCTACGGTTATGAGATCGTTAAAGAAACGTATGGCAAATTGCTTTAGGGGTGATTTAAAAACCTCGCCTCGGACTCAATTCTTATCTTTATTTATTATATTATAGTGCCTGAGTTTATGCTCAATTCCCGCCTTCACCGGCAATTTCTTTCAGTCGTTTTAATGCTGTTTGGCGCACCCCGGGGTCGGGATCCGATTTGGCTACTTTTGCCAGGTAGGCTTCGGTTTTAATATTTTTTATTGCCTGTTTTCGGACCTCTTTCACTGAAATGCCCTTTGGCTCTAATTTTCCTCTGAGCGCCAAATACACGTACCGAATTCCCAAAATAAAAAGGATGAAAGAAATTCCTATCAAAAAGTATTTATTCGGTTCCTTAAAATCAACCGGTGATGTTTGGCCAACCGGCAGAACAGTAAATAAGAGCCCGACGAATGCGACATAAAATGCAATCCAAAAAGGAAAATTCTTTAACAGTTTCATTTATCCCTCCTTTATTATGTCTTGTTGCTCTGCAAATGTTGTCCTCATAGAAAATTTTATGGTTTTTCATTGTTTTCATGAAATACTGAAAACTATGTATTTGATACTCAAAAAACATTATCTAGTATTAACAAACTCGGTAAGGGCAATGATATCATCTATATTATTCGTTTTTTTCGATAGGAAGACATCCGCACCGTTTTGTTGCGCAGCTTTCCTGTATTCGGGTGAATCATAATTCGTATTTATAGCGATTATTATTTGAGGATGTTCTTCTTTTATTATCCGAGTAAGTTTTAATCCATTTTCTTTTTTAAGTTTGAGATCCATAATGATTATATCGGGCAGATTTTTAGAAATCTCTAAGAACGTTTCTTTTGCATCTGAAGCTTCTACGATCGTTGCGTAATCTAGCTCGGCCACTAGAATATCTTTCATCATTTTCCGGAGACTAATATCGTCTTCAACGATTATTATGTGCATCTTCTATTATTTTTCCATAAAATTTAATTATACAATTTCTTTACTAAATCAGATGGAAATGGTATATGGGGTAAATTATGTAATTATTCGTTTTTATTTGCGCATTATATCCCGGCCTATTTTTGTGAGATTTAAAGTGGGAAAGAAATTCAAAATATTGATCGCAGAAGACCAAACAATTGTCAGAGAAGGATTACAATCTTTACTCAGAGATAGTGACGACCTCGAGGTTGTGGGTTTGGCTGAGGATGGGCTTGAGGCCATTAGAACAGTTGGAAAGCATCTACCGGATTTAATTTTATTGGACCTTTCAATGCCTAAATTGGACGGTATATCCGTTATCTCTGAGATAAAAAAGCAATTTCCTAAGATAAAGATACTCGTTTTAACCTTTCATAAATCGGATGAATACATTCTTACTGCTTTTAATATGGGCGCCGACGGATATTGCCTGAAAACAGATTCACATTCTGAACTTTTAATCGCCATTAAAAAACTGCTTGAGAACAAAACTTATTTTAGTCCT
>JARRRC010000172.1:0-1366 GCA_037381105.1 Desulfobacterales bacterium | reverse complement strand
AGGTTATCTCGAAGGGAGTAAGAAATTAAAATCCGAAACCAACTGGGAATCTCTTACCCAACGTGAAAGAGAAGTTTTAAAATTGGTTGGGGAAGGATATAAAAGTTCTGAAATTGCCGATTATCTAAGCATCAGCCCCAAAACAGTCGATAAACACCGCTCTAACATCATGAATAAACTCGGTTTACACAACGCATCAGCCTTGACGGCGTATGCGATAAAAAAAGGCTTGGTAACGTAATAATTCTGAAATGTTATCCACAGTACCACGCTGCTTCAATTTTAGTCCCCTCCCCTTCCTTTGATTGAATTTTGAATTTACCTTCGAAGAGCTCTGTTCGTTCTTTCATGCTTTCAAGCCCCATACCTCCGGAACGGCCCCTCCCGTCGAACAACTCTGTTGAATCAAAGCCTTTGCCATTGTCCTCTAGGCTTTATTGGCATCACTATGTTTGGCAATGTTGTTTAGGGCTTCCTGTATGACCCGGTAAATCTGAATTTTCAGTGAATCAGCTATCTCATTCTCTTGGACATCAAGTTCAACTGTTATATTAATATGCGAATAAATTGCCTGAAATTCGTGTATCAAATCGCGTATTGCCGCCTTAAGCCCAATGTCGTCTAGAACTGAAGGATGCAAATTTTTGTAAATCCTCCGTGTTTCTTCAATTGTATTCAGGGCGACGCCGATTAGGTCCTTGGTCGTAGTTTTTAAAGTTATTGGCGCATCTTTCATATCTGCCAACAACTTTTCCAAACTGTATTTAATGCCGGTTAATTTCGCACCGATACTGTCGTGGAGATCACGTGATACCTTTTTTCTTTCTTCATCCTGAGCATTCAAAAGTTTTAATGAAAGGGTGCGCAAAGCTTTTTCAGCATTCTTGCGCAGTGTAATATCGGCAACAGAAATAAGCTGACCGATGGTTTTTCTCTCACTGTCTACAAGTTGAGAATTTAATATAAATCCCCAAAATTTCGTGCCGTTTTTACGACGAAAGGGAAGCTCAATACCGTTATGGTGAACGTTACCTTTAATGAGTTTAAAGAAATCTTCCGAAAAATCTTTCATATCTTCAGAAGCCCAGTAAGGGAATGGATAAGTTTTCCCTATTAATTCCGATTCATTCCAACCAACCATAGTGCAAAAAACACGGTTGACATATATTATCCGCCCTTCCAAATCAATGCCTTTAATTCCGCATGGAATAGCCTGTTCGATAGTCTTGCGAAAAATATGTTCGGCCATTAACGCCTGTTTAATCTGCTTATCTTCACAAATTTCTTTATCGATTATCTCCACTGCCATTTCTGAAGCAAATGCTTTATCGTTTTCAACGCATATTTTTTGAATTGGTTTTTGAAG
>JARRRC010000171.1:0-5407 GCA_037381105.1 Desulfobacterales bacterium | reverse complement strand
TTTTTTGAGCAGCAGACTTTATAATCGAATCCACTGACCGACAGTATCTATTGCCTGACCACTGCCAAAATGTTTGGTAAACATTTGAAAGTAATATAGCTCTTCTTTGCTCCTGATAACCGGGTAATCGGCCTGGGCATCTCTCAAGGCCTTATCGCTGATGGTCTCTTCAAAATATGAAGGGAGGATATCTGCAGATCCGGAACCTTGAGAAAATTCTTGTTTCACGCGCCAGGTGATGGCATCCGGCAGATATTGTTCGAAGGCCTTTCGGAAAATCCATTTTTCGATTTTCTGATCACCGTCCGGTTTTTGTTTGTATTCCGAAGGAACAGCCAAAACATAACGGAAGAGTACACCTGATATTAAAGGTGCAACGACACGAACAGAATTACAATGGTTCATTCGGTCAAGTCTCAGGGAGGCGTTATTGTGCAAAAAAGCGATGCACTCCATCTGGCGCCGAAACAGCTCTTCAAGTGGAAATTCTTTTAGGTAAATATAACCGCAAAAAATTTCGTCACCACCCTCTCCGGAAAGCAGAATCTCGATACCTTGGTCACTGGCGTATTTAGAGATAAGATAGTTTGAGACTGAACTTCGTACCAGAGAAGGATCAAAAGACTCCAAGTAATAGATGACTTCGGGCAGGACTTTTAAAATTTCATCGAGGTCTACCATAAGCTCATGGTGATCTGATTTGATGTGTTCGGCCAGCAAGCGAGCGCTTTTTATGTCTTCACTTTCTCCCACGCCTAAAGCAAAGGTTTTCAATCTGGCGCTGGCTCCAAATTTTTCTTTATACAAATCACTTGCCAATGTGTTGATAACGCTGCTGTCCATACCGCCACTGAGCAAACCGCCTGTTGGGACGGTAAAATCTACCCTCGATCTTAAGCTTTTTTGGATGATGCCTCTTATCTCTACCAACATTTGATCGAGATTGGTATGCAATAATTCAGGTGGTGCTTCTGGAAGTTCGGCGAACTGGATGAGTGTGCCTGTTTTGTCCATATAATGACCCGGTGGGAATTCACATATATCGTCTGTAATTCCTGTGAGACTTTTAAGCTCGGAAGACAGGTAAAGCGCCCCATTCTTTCTTCCATAAAAAAGGGTTTTGATGCCCAAAAGATCTCTGGCTGCAAACAGGTCTTCTCCATCGGAAATCACGAATGTAAAGATGGCATCGTCTAAATATTCGAACATTTGACTGCCGTATTGTTTATAAAGTTTTAGCAGCAAACGCTCTTCTCTAAAGGAACCATCGGGCTCACCCATGGGTTTTGCGCGTTCCTCCCAGTTTCCCATTTGACCGTCGTAACAGATTTTTAATTCCGGAAATCGGGGATTAAAGGCCGGAACGTGAGTTTCCTTTTTGTTTAAAATCGACCCCGGTTCCTGGGTAATATCGCCTTTGAGATAATTTTGCGCCATCAAGATGCGTTGACCCTCGAATTTTCCCGATAAATGCGGACCGCGATGCGCAATCCGTTTAAACATATTTTCCAAAGCCGAAATATTTTGTTGATTGTAAACGACTGCAAAACCACTCATCTTTTATACAACCTCCATAATTATATCCCAATTTTTTCTCTTAAGGATTCTGCCATATCTGTTTTTTCCCAGGTAAACTCAGGTTCATTGCGGCCGAAATGTCCGTAGGCAGAAGTTTTACGATATATCGGCCGCAACAGATCAAGATAATCGATGATGGCGGCAGGCCGTAGATCGAAGGTTTCCAATATACTTTTTTTCACTTTGTGCTCGGGGACAATCCCGGTTCCCATAAGGTCGACCATCACAGATACCGGTTCGGCAACACCAATGGCATAGGCGATTTGCACCTCGCATTTTTTTGCAAGGCCGGCGGCCAGGACATTTTTGGCGACATGTCTTGCCATATATGAGGCGCTGCGATCTACTTTTGAAGGATCTTTTCCTGAAAAGCATCCTCCGCCGTGACTTCCCTGGCCCCCATAAGTATCGACAATAATTTTCCGTCCTGTCAGACCGCAGTCTCCCATAGGACCACCGGTCACAAAACGACCGGTGGGATTAATAAAATAGCGGGTATCTCCATCCACCATATCTTGAGGGATTACCTTTTTAATGACTTCTTCGATAATCGCTTCTTTCAAATCCTCATATGAGATATCCGGTTTGTGCTGGGCAGAAACAACGATGGTGTCGACCCGCTTCGGAGTTCCGTTATTGTATTCTATGGTGACCTGTGATTTACCATCCGGCCGCAAAAAATCCAAGGCACCGTTCTTGCGAACCGTTGCCAGGCGGCGGGTTAATTTGTGGGCGAATGTAATAGACATCGGCATGAGCTCCGGCGTTTCATCACAAGCAAAACCAAACATCAAGCCTTGATCACCCGCTCCCTGTTCTGCGAAAAGTCCTTCACCGACATTGACTCCCTGTGCGATATCCGATGATTGTTGGTCGATACTTGTAATAACCGAGCAGGTCTGCCAGTCAAATCCCATCTGGGATGAATGGTAACCGATATCTCGTATGGTTTTTCGAACCATCTCGGGAATATCGACATAACAGTCGGTTGTAATTTCACCGGCGACCAGGGCCAAACCGGTTGTTACCATCGTCTCACAGGCTACCCGGCAGTTTTTATCCTTTTCAATCATTGCATCAAGAATCGAATCGGATATGGCATCCGCGACCTTATCGGGATGCCCTTCGGTGACCGATTCTGATGTGAAAAAATATTGTTCATTTCCCATTACTTTCTCCTAAAAATGTATTTTGAAACCACTTCTAAAGACAAAAATCAGACGGCCTCTTTGGCGTCTTTGGGTCCCAAGGTGTTTAAAGGTCGATGTGACCAACGACCGGTATTTGAAAAGATAACATTCGGATTTTCAAATACATCCATCAAAATACGATGATATTGACACTCTTCTTCCGATCTGAGGTGTGTTCCGGGAAACCGGCGGCGGTAATTTTGCATTTCGGATTTTCCCATGGCACCCGTAAGACCGCTTTCAAGCATTTCTACCGTGCCGCTGCCTTCATCAAACTGTTCTTTTATCCGCCAGATAATTTCTGCTGGCAAAAGATCTTCGAAAGCCTTTCTTAAAATCCATTTTTCCATAGGCGGCGAACCCATTATTTTCATTTCTGGCGGTATCAACTGACCCAATCGGATCATGGCGAGATCCAGAAACGGCACGCGTCCCTCGATGGCATGGGCCATGGTCATGCGATCGACGCGTTGAAGGTTTATGTTATGTAATGATGTGACCGACCGGCGTAATTCCCGATGTAAAAACCGCTTATCACTTATGGTTTTATAGTAGCTGTATCCGCCGAATAGCTCATCAGCACCTTCACCTGTGAGGATCACTTTGACATAATCAGCAGCCAAGCGGGAAGTAAAATAGCAGGGGATGGCGCTTCGCACCAAATCCTGATCAAAAGATTCCAGATAATAAATGATTTCCGGGAGTTTTTTTCTTACTTCTTGTTCGGTAAGAATATATTCATGATGAATCGTATCGAGGTGATTGGAGACCAGGCGGGCGGCTTCGAGATCTCTGCTGCCTTCGATACCGACCGAAAACGTGTGAAGCTGATTCATATGTTTTCTGGCCAGTGCTGCAATGATACTGCTGTCCAAACCGCCCGACAAGAACGCCCCCAAAGGAACATCACTCATCAGACGTTTGACCACCGCTGTTTCAAGGGTTTCTCGGATATTTTCAATGTAATCTTTCATCGGAGCTTTCCGGCTCATAATTTCAGGAACCGTATAAAAGGGCGAAAATCCCCGTGCAGAATGGAAAAATGTTCCGGGAGGAAACTCCTGAACAGTATCGCAGGTAGATGGAAAGGCTTTAAGTTCCGAAGCAAAAATCAAAGCGCCGTTTAACTCGCCCAGATAAAGCGGTTTGATCCCGATGGGATCGCGAACGGCGAAAAAGTCACCTTCATCAGCCACGGCAAAAGCGTACATGCCGTCCAAATGTTCGACCATGGACACCCCGTGGTCTTCGTAGAGGTGAACAATGGCTTCTGTGTCACTGGTGGTATAAAACTGATGCTCCTTGGAAAGTTCGGAATGCAAATGCGGAAAATTATAGATTTCTCCATTGGCGATGACCGCCAAGTTTTTCGATTCATTGTAAATGGGCTGATTCCCGCCCTCGGGGTCCATGATGCTCAATCGTCGATGCCCTAAAACCCCCGGACCTTTTGACGAAACAAACATGCCTTCTGCATCCGGTCCTCTGTGGGTCACCAGAGTCATCATTTTTTCAACAAGGGGCACATCTGCGTCCCCCCATATTCCTGCAATTCCACACATAAGTTTAATCCTATTGTTATTTTATTTTCGTATTTCGAATATACCGACAAACCCGTGTCCCATACCATTGCCGGGCTGGAGTTCCATTTCCAGCTTTCTCAAAGAAAAACCAAGCACCGATTCGATGACATTGGCCCGAACATCTCCCCAACTTAACCATCCCACACCTTCTATAACCTTGCGCATGGTTTCCATGGCCTCTTTCAATGGATTCGGGTAAAAGGGGAGAATCTCCGGAACCTTGGAAAACCTGCCGGTTTCACAATCGTAATTTTCGAGCAAAGACATGGTATATTCGATGAGCGTGTTGCACGACATGAAAAACATTTCATAGAAGTTGTTAAGGTGATCAAAACCCCGTCGGGGAACATAATCGACCAAAAGGCTTTCCAGATCCGTACGCAGGTAGTTTTCAAAAAGTGCATTTACGGGACCGCGCAGTTTGGGAGCGTTTTTATTGTAGTCACCCGTATCCAGGTGGCGCCCGATAAAAATCGATCGATCGAAAAAAGTTAAAGGTTTAATTTCAACACCGGCTTCCTTGGACGCCTGATCAATGATGTGCATCACTTCATCCCGGCATACCAGCTTCAGGGCAAAAGAGGTGATATCGGCTGTGGCCCTTTCCTCTTCGGGGTAAATGTAAGAGATTTTATAGTCCATGAAGTATTCCTGATTCGCCGGATGGTGCCACAAGTCTTGCCACTCAACCGAGTAGCGACCCAACCAGTCCCCCATGAAAAGAGCGTAATTCGGAGCATGTCTTAAAATATCTGCAACGATTTTGATGCACTGTTCATCCGTAAAATGAGAAAGTGTCCCAAATGAGGTAAAATAGAAATCAAACGGGGCTTCATCCTTTATAATATCAGGAGGAAGTCCATCGGACATGTCTCCTTGAATAAAACGCAACTTTGGATTGGTACCGTAATCGCTGTCGGCCTGACGAAGCAGATCTTCGTTGATGTCCATTCCCACGTATTCTTTAAGCATATCATCGGTCAGTGCAACGGTGATATATTCATAAATACCGGGATCTTTGGTGGTAACTCCCATAATGAGATCAAACCCGTCGCC
>JARRRC010000170.1:0-9630 GCA_037381105.1 Desulfobacterales bacterium | reverse complement strand
CGCTGAGACTCACAGGAAACCGTAAAAATTTTCGTCTGTCTTTCACTCAATTCCCCCCTTTGCACCTGCATTTTGCACGAGTTGGAGTTTTCATATGCAAGGCGTTTAAGGGCGAAGCCATAGTAAAAACTATTGCGAGTCCTTAATCACGCAGCAGATGAAAGTCTCCGGCTCGCCCTTTGGGTGAAAATTGATGAGAAAAAAAGGGAAAATCCGATAAATAATATAAAGATTCTCATTAATTTTCACGCAAGATTCAGGTTATATCATCACCAGAAAACGATACCGATCCGTCTTGTCATTGCCGCTATTATTTGATTTCCCACTATTTTTAATGTATACTGAATTTCAAATCAACCCTAAAATACAACCTATATTCAGGTTTCATGAGATGAAATGATTGACTGTCATAAATGTAAACATTATTATGTTACATGGGACAAAAATTTCCCCCACGGCTGCAAAGCCATGAGATTTAAATCCAAACAGCTTCCATCCATAGATGTGCGTGTCAACTCCCGTCAAGAGTGTCTTTTGGTCCAAAAAAATAAAACGGATAAGGTAAAAAAGCCATAGCTCAATTCTCAAACTAAAATATTATTTGAAATAAT
This sequence comes from Desulfobacterales bacterium, assembly GCA_037381105.1. GTDB lineage: Bacteria > Desulfobacterota > Desulfobacteria > Desulfobacterales > UBA11574 > UBA11574. Next base: position 9,019 of record JARRRC010000170.1, on the reverse strand, counting down.
GACTTTGTTTAATCAAACTTTTCAGTCATGGGTATGTCATCTGGAAGATCCACTTCGGGAGAATCGAATTCGGTAATAACCACCCGAATTTTATGCCCGTATTCAATGGCTCGCAACTGTTCGAGTTTTTCTATGGCTTCGAGTTTTCCTTCGGGCAAGTGTCTGAATATTTCCAGGAAGCGACGGGTATAGGCATAAATCCCCAGATGCTTGAAGGTATCAAAAATTGTATCGGCATCTCGCGCACAGGGAATCGGCGATCGAGAAAAATAAAGCGCATACCCTTTATTGTCAAAGGTCACTTTGCAATCCTTGGGGCTGGTGATTTCACCTTTCTTAACGATTTTAAATGCCAGTGTACTCATCTCAGTGATGGGTTCGGTCTTAAAAGGGCTGACGACATCGTGTAGATGCCGAGGATGAACTTCGGGCTGATCCCCTTGTATATTTATTACGATATCATCAGGATCGAGACCCATTTTTTCTGCTGCTTCCGCCACACGATCGGTCCCTGAACGGTTTTCCTTGCCGGTCATGACTGCATTACCGCCAAAATCACATACCGCATCAAAAATTCTCTGATCGTCTGTGGCAACGGTAATATCTGTAACGACATTTGACAAACTCGCGCGTTCATATACCTGTTGGACCATAGGTTTCCCATTATAAAGTCTGAGCGGCTTGCCTGGGAATCGGGTAGAATCATACCTTGCAGGGATAATGACCACGATCTTCATATATTTCTCCATATTAAGATTTTATTGACCCGTTTATGAGGATTGGGGTATCAGTAAATTTCAACATTTAATCTTAGCTCTTTTCAGGAAATTATATCATGGATATGACAACTTTAAAACAGCTCCTTGGCCACGTCGCCGCCGGCGATATATCGGTCGAAGATGCTTCACAAAAACTCAAGCATCTGTCATTTGAAGATTTGGATTATGCACATATAGATCATCATCGCTCGCTTCGCAAGGGATTTCCTGAAGTCATTTTTGGGCAGGAAAAGAGCGTGGACCAGATCATCGGCATTATGGAAAAGATGCGGATTCAGGAAAACATCGTACTGGTTACCCGTATCGGTTCACATCAAGCGGACCGGGTAATTTCTCGATTTCCAGATGCAGTATATCATGAAGATGCAAAAATGATTGTCTGGAAAAAACATGAAATTTCCCAAAAAGGCAAAGGTACTATCCTTGTCATCTCAGCTGGAACATCCGACATACCGGTTGCTAAAGAAGCCTATCTTACAGCCCGGGTTATGGGAAACCCGGTTGAAACTGTTTTTGATGTCGGCGTCTCCGGCATTCATCGCTTGTTTGACCATAAAAATTTGATTAAAGAGGCGTCTGTCCTTATTGTCGTGGCCGGAATGGAAGGCGCCCTGCCCAGCGTCGTTGCAGGCATGGTCAGCCGGCCGGTTATTGCGGTTCCCACAAGCATTGGGTATGGTGTCAGCCTTGGTGGTTTAACCGCGCTTTTTGCCATGTTGAACAGTTGCAGTTCAAATGTCGCCGTTGTCAATATCGACAATGGATTTGGAGCGGGCTATATGGCGTCCATTATTAATAGGATCTAAATGAAGGAATTTACGATGAATGCAAAAGAAAAGTTCTGGATTGGATTCGGCGATATTCACGAAGATACTTCCCTTCTGAATGAAATACCTGATTTGGCTGCCGCAACGGGCGTCATCATCAGCGGGGACATTACAAATAGAGGAGGAAAGCGAAAGGCGGATCAAATACTAAAGCGAATCTCCGCTATTAACCCAAATATCTATGCTCAGATCGGAAACATGGATCGGGCTGAGATCACGGATTATCTTGAGAAAAAGGGGTGGAATATTCATTCAAGGGGCAAAAAGCTTTCCGATAATATCGGTATCATGGGAGTGGGATATTCAACGCCCACCCCTTTCAGAACCCCCTCAGAAGTCCCGGATGCCATGCTGGGACAATGGCTCAACGAGGGATATGAACAAATAAAGCATCTTCCGAAACTGATTTTGGTGGCACACGATCCCCCATTTGGGTCAAAGGCAGCCGAGCTGCCGTCCGGCGAAAATGTCGGGAACAAATCCGTTCTGGAATTTATCCGGCGTGTTCAGCCGGACATCTGCCTCACCGGCCATATCCACGAAGCGGAATCCGAAGATTTTATCGGCAAAACAAAAGTGTTGAACCCGGGTATGTTGTGCATGGGCGGTTATGTTCTTATTCAAATGAAGGAAGGTGGATTGGAAGCCAAGCTGATGTACATATGATGTGAGCTTTGGAAAATTCCCCCTTTTGCTCAATGCCTGCGCCTGCCCCGTGGAATGCGAAGCCCATTCCTCTGGGGTCAGTATAAAATTGGACAAACTTTAGCTCACTTTAGTTCATTTTAGGCACTTTTTTTACTGCTTATAGCCGATGGTCCGCAGAAATTGTCTTCGTTCCTTGATATCAGCTTCTGTTTCAATACCCTTTGATTTAAAACCGTCGATAACTCCGATAATGCCCCTCCCCTGTTCTGTTTCTGCAACAAGAACTTCCACAGGATTTGCCGTAGCACAAAAAATCCTGCAAACCTCTGGGACATTTTTAACGGCATTTAAGACATTGATGGGAAACATGTCTTTCATCAAAAGGATGAAACTGTGTCCGGCCGATAGGTTGTAGGCATTTCTCATTGCTAATTCAACAAGTTCTTTATCTGTTCCCGAATAACGCACAAGACACGGTCCGGAAGATTCACAAAACGCCAGACCGAATTTGGCTCCGGGCACGGTACTGACCATCGTCTCATGGATATCTTCTACCGTCTTAATGAAGTGGGAATGCCCTAAAATCAAATTTAACGCTTCCGGTTTTTCGATTTTCACCGCTTTGATTTCCATAAACCCTCCGTTAATTTCTTCTGTCTTCGCCACTTCCAAGGTCTTCGTCAGTTTTTCAATCTTGGCCGCCCTCAAGCAATAAAGTTTATTTACATCACGCTATGAGAAATTTCATTTTGTGTCAAGAAAAAGGGCTTTAAAAATACCAACCCGAAAAATCGATATAATCAATGAATAATATTTCTCGAAACTTCCACATGAAGCATTCATCTCAAAGCTTGAGATCACAATAGAAGATTCTATGGGCATGGTATAAGTATATTTTTTATACTAATATGCCCATTTGAGAATTACCCCTTATATTCCCATTTTCCTCTTTGAGTCGGGGCCTTAAGTGATATTTCAAGCTGGTTTAAAAACATTTTCCTTGGAATTTCCTTTGCACCAAACCGGATCAAATGCTCTGTGGTGACTTGGCAGTCGATCAAATCAAACGATAATTCAATCAGATAGTTCGCAAGTGTTACAAGGGCGATATTTGAAGTGTTGCTGACTCGGGTAAACATGGATTCTCCGAAGAAACACTTACCGAGAGAAACGCCATATAGTCCTCCAACCAGCTTACCCTGCTGCCAAACTTCGACTGAATGGGCAAAGCCCGATTTATGAAGTTTGCAATATGCATCAATCATATCCTTAACGATCCAGGTGCCTTGGTTTTTTTGAAGGTGAACTTGCGCACACTGGTTGATGACCTCGTCAAATATACAATACGAGACGAGGGTCGGGCGACCACCAAAGGATCGGATCGCCCTCTGAAAACCATGGGAAAATGCCCATTTGATAGGCAAGAATCAAACGTTTTTGGCTTAAATCGCCGCCAACGGCAAGCAATCCTTCTTTGGATGCGAGATTGGGGGGTGGGAATTCAATGATATCGGATAAAAGAAAGACAGGCACTCGAATATCATCATGTTTTGTAACTGTTTAGGTTATTGAAACAAATTAACGTTATGCGTTTTCATTTAATGAAACTTTTGGGTTGTAATTAAATGTCAATTTTGAATTTTCGACATCGATAAAAACCTTGCCGCCTTTTTCAAGACGTCCGAATAGAATTTCATCGGAAAGGATGTCTTTAATTTCCGTTTGTATCAATCGGCTCAATGGCCTGGCGCCATAACGCGGATCATGCCCGTTTCTTGCCAGCCACGTGCGTGCTTCCGGAGATAGGTTAAGGGTTACCTTTTTAGCTACCAACTGTCCCCGAAGCTCATTCATGAACTTATCCACCACTTTTTTCATGATATCTTCGTTCAGCGGATTAAAATGAATGATCCCGTCAAGACGATTTCTGAATTCAGGGCTGAAGAAATTTTCAACGGCTTTTTTCCCCTTGTCTTTGGTATCATGTTTTTTATCTCCAAAGCCGATGGTCTGCGTGCTCATCTCCCGTGTACCTGCATTAGAGGTCATCATGATGATGACATTTCTGAAATCAGCTTTTTTGCCGTTGTTGTCCGTCAGCGTTGCATGGTCCAATACTTGAAGAAGGATGTTAAACATATCGGGGTGTGCTTTTTCTATTTCATCAAACAAAAGCACACTGTAAGGATGTTTTCGAATATCGTCCGTCAGTAGTCCGCCCTGATCAAATCCAATATAACCCGGTGGTGCGCCAATGAGGCGGGCAACCGCGTGTTTTTCCATATATTCACTCATATCAAACCGCAAAAAGTGAACACCGAGGACTTTGGCGACCTGCAGGCTCACCTCTGTCTTTCCAACTCCGGTTGGACCGGCGAATAAAAAAGATCCAACGGGTCTTTCGGGTGTTCCGAGACCGGCACGCGAGCGTTTAATGGATGTAACCAGAGATCTTATGGCATCATCCTGTCCGAAAACAACTGCTTTGATTTTCTCTTCAAGGGTCTCTAATTTTGTTTTATCAGGCGTTGACACACTGACGGTGGGTATTCTGGCCATCTTGGCCACAATATTTTCAATATCTTTCGGATTGATTTTCTTTCTGTGGGGAGAATTATACAATCGAATGAATGCCCCAGCCTCATCGATGACATCTATTGCCTTGTCAGGCAGATAACGGTCATTGATATATTTTGCGGAAAGCTCGGCGGCGGCTTTTAACGCCTGATCCGTATACACAATGCCGTGATGTTCTTCATACCGGGATCGCAATCCCTTTAGAATTTGCACGGTCTCCTTTACCGGGGGTTCCAGGATTTCAATTTTCTCAAATCGGCGAGACAACGCCCGGTCTTTTTCAAAAAAATTCTTATAATCTTCATAAGTTGTCGAGCCGATGCAACGCAGTTCACCGGTCGCCAGAGCTGGTTTCAATATATTTTAAGCATCCATAGAGCCTCTGCTGGTCGCTCCGGCGCCGACGGTTGTATGAATCTCATCGATAAATAAAATTGCGTGCTTTTTCTTTTTTAGAGAAGATAAAACCCCTTTCAATCGCTGCTCAAAGTCACCCCGAAATTTGGTGCCGGCGAGCAAGCCGCCTAAATCGAGAGAATAAATACGAACATTTTTCAGCAACTCCGGGATGTCTCCATTGCTTATCCGAATGGCAAGACCTTCAGCCATTGCGGTTTTGCCGACTCCGGGATCTCCAACAAAAATCGGATTGTTTTTTCGCCGCCGGCACAACACCTGGATGGTACGCTCCATCTCCAGCTGTCTTCCGATCAAAGGGTCCAGTTTACCCTGGGCCGCGTATTTTACAAGATCGATGGTAAACGCTTCCAGCGGATCAGATTTTTGCTTTTTATCTCTTTTTTCGGTAGTTATAAACGGATCAATGCCCTCTTTACGGGCGGGCTTTGCAACATCGTGTGAAATGTAGCTTAAAACATCGAGGCGGGTAATCCCTTCGGAGCTTAAAAAATATTCTGCGTGTGAATCCTTCTCTTGAAAAATCGAAGCGAGTATATCACTGACTTCAACCTGCTGCTTTTCTGCGGAACGGACATGATTAATAGCCCGCTGGATGACCCTCTGAAAACCGACGGTCTGCTGGAGAACATATTCATTGTCTTCAGGAACGCTCTCCATCCGTTCGCTAAAAAACATTTCAAGGGCATTTTTGAGGCTTTCAACGTTTCCGCCGCAATTTTCGATAATTTCTATGCCTTCGCTGTCGTATAAAATAGCAAAAAGCAGGTGCTCGACGCAGACATATTCGTGCCGCCTTCTTTTGGCTTCCCTGACTGCAAAACCAAGTGTTTCACTAAGTTCTTTACTGATCATATTCTATTCTTTCTCCATTGTACACTTAAGGGGAAAACCATGTTGCCTGGCCAGGTCATGGACGGTTTTCACCTTGGTTTCCGATACTTCATAAGGATATACCCCGCAAACTCCAATGCCTTTATGGTGAACGTTCAGCATAATTTTCACCGCCTCCTCCGGCGGTTTTTTAAAAACAAGCATCAGAATTTCAACAACGAATTCCATGGTGGTGTAATCGTCGTTGTGAAGGAGCACCCTGTACATGGAAGGTTCATCAATGTCGTCCTTGGTTTCGGAAACAACTTCCTCTTCCAATTCAGAGTCGTAACCATTCATTGAATCATTTTCCATTAGAAGACCTTTGAAAAATGTATCTCAATCCTTCTTTTAAAGACGCAAGCCCATTAGGTGCCCATATTTACGGGCATTAATAAAGCATCCGTCAATAACACCTTAATAATGGTTCTGATTAAATATTATAATCATTGATACCTAAATTTGTAAAGAGCACATGCAAAAAATGTGCATGACATGCTATCATCGGCCGCAGCATTTTTTATATTTCTTTCCACTTCCGCAAGGACAAGGTGCGTTTCGTCCCACCTTTTCCTGGGTTCGCTTTACCGGATTCTTTTTTGCCGGTTCATCTCCACTTGAAAATACCAGCTTCTGTTCCTTCGGTTGTTGGAGATCGGCAATATTTTTGGGTTCAGATATCTGAATCCTGAACAAAATTCCCAACGTCTCTTCCTTGATCCTGGAAATCATTTCCTGGAACAGTTCGAACCCTTCCTTCTTATAAACGATTAAAGGGTCTTGTTGGGCATATCCCCTGAGACCGATTCCTTCTTTCAGATGGTCCATGCTCAGGAGGTGATCTTTCCACAAATTGTCAACGGTCTGCAGCATCACAATGCGTTCAAGGTGTCTGAAATCTTCCGAACCCACGGCGGCTTCTTTCTCATCGTATAACTTGAGGCCCGTGTCTGCAACCATTTCCGCCAAACCTTCTCGACTTAAACCGTACATGGCATCATCGTCGATCTTATCGAGTCGAAAATTAAATTGTTTAAATACCGCCTTTTTTAATCCTTTCCAATCCCACTCTTCGGGAAGCGTCTTTTCATCAATCAGACTGTATGCGATTTCTTCAGCCCTATCTCGAATCATTTCTTCAATAGCGGGTTTTAAACTCTTGCCGTTCAAGGCTTCTCGGCGTTGTCTGTAAATGACTTCTCTCTGCTGGTTCATGACATCATCATATTCCAACAGTTGCTTTCGTATATCAAAATTGTGCCCCTCAACCTTTGCCTGGGCATTCTCGATGGCTCTGCTGATCAGTTTGTTCTCAATAGGTTCACCTTCTTCCATGCCGAGCTTTTCCATAATCCCTGTAATTCGCTCGCCGCCGAATATCCGCAACAAATCATCTTCCAATGCCAGATAAAAACGCGATGAGCCTGGATCTCCCTGTCTTCCGGAGCGTCCTCTGAGCTGATTATCAATACGTCGGCTTTCATGCCTTTCCGTTCCGAGAATATGGAGTCCTCCGAGTTCGGTGACACCTTCGCCGAGAACGATATCGGTCCCTCGCCCGGCCATGTTTGTTGAAATGGTAACCGCCCCTTTCTGGCCAGCCAAGGCGATAATCTCGGCTTCCTTTTCATGATTCTTCGCATTCAATACCGAATGTTTAATCCCTCTTATTTTTAATTTTTTTGAAAAATCTTCTGAAACATCAATTGAAATTGTTCCCACCAGAACCGGCTGTCCTCGTTTGTTGAGGTCAACGATTTCATTGAGCGCCGCTTCAAATTTTTCTTTTCGAGTTTTATAAATCACATCCGGGTTGTCCGTTCGAATCATGGGTTTGTTTGTCGGGATCACCATTACATCAAGATCGTATATTTTTTTAAATTCGGCCGCTTCCGTATCCGCCGTTCCTGTCATGCCGGCAAGCTTGTCATACATTCTAAAATAGTTCTGAAATGTAACGGTAGCCAGTGTCTGGTTCTCGTTTTCTATCTTGACGTTTTCTTTGGCTTCAAGGGCCTGGTGCAATCCCTCGCTGTATCGACGTCCGGGCATCAGACGACCGGTAAATTCATCGACGATAATGACCTCTCCATTTTTCACGATATAATCAACATCCCGTTTAAAGAGGGTGTGGGCTTTCAGCGCCTGGTTAACATGGTGGAGAAGTTCGATATATTTTGGATCGTAGAGGTTATCGACCTTGAGCAATTTTTCAGCCTTCGCAACCCCTTCCTCGGTCAGAACGGCCGACCGGGCCTTTTCGTCTATGGTAAAGTCACGCTCAGAAACAAGTCGTGGAATGATGCCGTTGACCAGGTGATACAATTCCGTCGACTTTTCAGCCGGCCCGGATATGATCAGAGGGGTCCTGGCTTCGTCAACCAAAATACTGTCCACCTCGTCGACAATGGCGAAATTGAGTTCTTTCTGAACGATGGTATCTATGTCAAACTTCATGTTGTCTCTTAAGTAGTCAAATCCGAACTCATTATTTGTGCCGTAAGTAATATCCGAATTGTATGCGGCTTTGCGCTCATCATCATTCAATCCATGAAGTATACACCCCACTGAAAGCCCCAAAAACTTATAAATATGTCCCATCCATTCCGTATCACGCTTTGCCAGGTAATCGTTCACCGTAACAATATGAACCCCTCTGCCCGAAAGTGCATTCAAATACGCGGGGAGAGTTGCCGCCAGGGTCTTGCCTTCACCGGTCTTCATCTCAGCAATCTTCCCCTGATGAAGAACCATGCCGCCGATAAGCTGTACGTCAAAATGCCGCATTTGCAAGGTACGTACCGATGCTTCTCTAACTGTCGCAAAGGCCTCCGGAAGAATATCATCAAGGGATTCACCGTTTTTCAGACGGTCTTTGAAAATATTCGTTTGAGCTTT
>JARRRC010000169.1:0-8466 GCA_037381105.1 Desulfobacterales bacterium | reverse complement strand
GCCATAATGCATTCTTCATGCAGGGCATTCCGGTATTGCGGCCCTAAAATCAGTTGTCGTCTTTTTCTGACAACCTGTCTCCATGATTTACAGACACACCATTTTTCGTCGCTATAAGCTCCCATTTTCTATACCTTTACAAGATATATCGGCATTACGCGGGAATTCTTTAACCTTAATTGCCCGCAAACAGAAAGCCGACAAATATATAAAATATAAAGTTTAATCCTAAATTTGAATGAGAGGGGTTGGATACGTTGGGGTTATCAAAAATCAAACTTGTGCCCGAACTGAGCGAAAGTCGAGGATGCCCCAGATCCAAGGCGACCGAGGGTGAAGCTGTAGTCGTCTACCGCGAACCCTCGGCAACGAAGGAGGTAGGGTATTCTCGGCTTTCCCGAAGGGTAAACAAAATCGATAAAAAATTGCAGAATTCATATCTAACGGGCGGTAAACATATTAAAAAAGGAATAGAGATTCGCATCAATTTTCATGCAAGCTTCAGGTTATATGCTTCTATTAGCGACCAGCCGCGCAAAATGTTCAAAAGAGCGGTCATAGGTCCGTTCCGCATCATCGGGAAAACAGCAAGCCGGAAGTTCACGAGATCTTAGATGGTAGCTTAAACAATCACAACAATTACCCTTGCGGGAACACGGTTCATAACTGCAATTACATGATTTAAGATTTTTTTCGGTTTTGCATTCCATCATTTCATCCTCTCAAGTATGCGTTAAAACGGTAAAATTATATTTTTACCACGGAAATACGAAAAAGAAAATGATAAATTTCCTGCTTTCATCTTTGTGCACGGTTTGCCTATATCTGTTAAATGCAAAAAAGCCGGAAACAATCTCGTTGCTAAATATTCGAAATGACAAGACACGTAAATATCATAGTGCAGCGGAAAAAAAGTTTCCCCTGGACACGACTTGACAAACTTCTATTGTTTTGTAATAATTGAAATAATCTAATAAAAAAGGTGGGTTTTGCAAAGGTCTCAAAATGCTCCTTTGAAGTGCCGGTCATTTAAATAATCAACGTAAAACCGCAACCCAAAGGAGGTGTAAAATGGTTATCGCGAATCGGCGCCATTCCCCTCGACAATACGAGGAAGCCACCATTCAGATTTTATTTCCTCCTGATGATTCCACTGTTTTTAAAGACAGCGATTCCATTCCGGTTAAAATGTATAATCAAAGCGAAAACGGTCTTTATATTGAAATGGATCGGGCGCTGCAACCCGGATCGACTTTCAGTTTCAAGATGGTCGATCCCGAGAGAGAGCATCCTGAAAACGCCTACTTCATATACGATGGGCAGGTAATATGGTGCAAAAAAATCGATGAAAGAACTTCACGCTTTGGAATTGGTATCAAAATACTCAGCAAAGCCGTTCAGGCAGAAGTGTTGACTTCTCGTCTTGATAGACCGGTGTGAGTGTAAGGGGTGATGCTTATGAAAATGGAAGCGTTCATTCACGGTATTCCCAAAGCGGAATTGCATATTCACATCGAAGGTTCCCTTGAACCGGAAATGATGTTTGAATTGGCCGCTAAAAACGGCATCCGTATTCCCTACGCGTCGGTTGCCGATATCCGACAGGCTTATGATTTTAAAAACCTCCAGTCATTTCTGGATATTTATTATCAAGGCTCACAAGTGCTGCTGTCCGAAGATGATTTTTATCAAATGACCTGGGCCTACCTTCATAAAGCAGCCGCTCAGAATGTTCGCCATACGGAGATATTTTTTGATCCTCAGACGCACACAACGCGCGGAATTAAATTTGAAACAGTTTTCATGGGGATATACAAAGCCATGTCGGATGCCGTGCAGCGCCTGGATTTGTCGTCAAACTTGATCATGTGTTTTTTGCGGGATCTGGGTGAAGCAGAAGGCATGGAAACCCTGGAGCAGGCGCTGCCGTTTAAAGACTGTATTGCCGCGGTGGGGCTGGATTCCGCTGAATTGGGTCATCCGCCGAAAAAATTTAAGCACCTATTTGATTTGGCACGTCAAAACGGTTTTAAAACCGTGGCCCATGCCGGTGAGGAAGGGCCTCCGGAATATATCTGGCAGGCTTTAAAATTGTTAAACGTTGAACGGATAGACCACGGGGTTCGCTGTATTGAAGATGCCGGCCTGGTGGAATATCTGATCAAGGAGCAAGTCCCTTTAACTGTTTGTCCCCTGTCCAACATCAAGCTGAGGGTTTTTGACAACATGCGCCGGCACAATTTCAAGCAAATGCTGAACTCAGGCCTGTGTGTAACCGTAAACTCCGATGATCCGGCTTATTTCGGCGGATATATCGAAGACAATTTCCGAGCCCTGCACGCAGCGCTCGACTTGGATTTCAAAGATATCTACAAGACCGTCCGAAATGCCTTTAAGGCTGCATTTCTTACTCCGGCGGAAAAACAGAAATTTCTGGACGAACTGGATCGGTTTGTGTCTGATTTTGCGCGATATCATTTGCAGGCCGCTCCGCAATTTGCATAGAAGTGGTCTCAAAACCTCCTATCGGACTCAATCTCTGTGTTGGAATGAGACGTCCAATCCTCGAAATATTCCCGATATGGATGCTTGTCCCGATTGTTTTTAATCGGGGCGGTTGACCGCCCCAGTCCGTCTTGACCTTGAACCCGATTGAAGGTTTTGAAACCACTTCTAAGCTGAGAGATTCAAATTTTTGAAAGCCTCAATGATTCCAGCATTTTTACCACATCTTCTTCTGCGACATCCGACCAATGACGGTAGGCGCTTGCCACCGCATAGCTGAAGCCGCCGCGGATATTGGCGCAATACAGCGCTTCAACCTCGCGCGCAATGGTTTCGGCTGAATGGCGATGACCGGTCGGTACGGCGACAATGACCCGGCACGCCCCGGCATTGCGCAATGCGGCTACCGCCGTTTGCATGGTAAACCCCGAAGCCAGGCCGTCATCCACCAGAATTGCGGATCGATTCCCTATGTCCGGTAAAGGCCTTTTACCCCGTAATTTTGTCACCCGGCGCGCTACCTTGGCCGTTGTCATCCGGATTCCTTTTGTTACTTCTTCTTCCGTCAGATTTACGCGCCGCAACATATCATTGTTCAGCTTAACCGTTCCGTCAAACGCCACTGCTCCGTAGCCGGCTTCGGTATTCCAAGGCAAGGTGATCTTGCTGACCACCGCCACATCAAAATCAAGCTCCAACTTTTCAGCCATCACCACGCCCACCGGAACGCCGCCGGCCGGAACAGCCAAAATAATTCCGTCTGGCTTGTAATCGGCCGAAATCATCCGGGCCAGGACTCGACCGGCATGGGTTCGGTCTTGAAAAACATGGGTCTGCTCCCGGAGTTCCGGCAGATCTATAATATTCGTTGTCATAGCATTTAAAGATCTAAATTTTGCACGATTCTATAGAGCAAATTAAAGATTCTCATCAATTTTCATGCAAAAAGGATATCAGGCAAGATACGAGACGTCCATCAAAAAATCCTAAATCTTGCACAGACGGTCTCGAAATGTTAGATAAGAGAACTTCGTGATAAATTCGCGAATTCGGCGACCTGTCTTATGAAAGGCCGCTGTAGTCAACTGGACCCTGTATCATGAAAAGGACTAAAGTTTGAAGTGAGTTAAAGTTAATGAGCAAGGCGAAAAAAATACCCATTGCCGTGGTCGGCATGGCCGGGCTCTTTCCCGGCGCAACGGACCTTGATATTTTCTGGCAAAACATCGTCAACAAGAAAGATGCTACCATCGAGGTGCCTCCGGGCCGATGGATTGCCGATCCGGATGATATGGTTCATCCGGACCCCATGCCGGATAAAGCCTTTTCAAAACGGGCCTGCCTGATTCAGGATTTTAAATTCGATCCCAAAGGACTCGATCTTGATGAAGATCTTTTAAACGCCCTTGACCCTTTGCACCAGATGGCCCTCCACACCGGCCGGGACGCCCTGTCGAGATGTGACACCTCATCCATAGACGAGAAAAACATCGGGGTGATTCTTGCCGCCATTGCCCTGCCCACGGATGCATCGTCATCCATTACCCGAAAAATCCTCGGAACATCATTTGAAGAAAAGCTGTTCGGCGAGCCTTTGATCCATAGACATCAGCCCCTTTCAACGGCAGAGTGTCTGGCTGCCAGGGTTACCAGCCTTCCGGCGGCCTTGCTGGCCCAAGCTCTTGGTCTGGGCCGCGGAACCATGACCCTTGATGCAGCCTGCGCATCATCTTTATATGCGGTGAAACTGGCATGCGACGAACTGTCATCTTATCGAGCCGATGCCATGTTGGCCGGCGGCATTTCTAGACCCGAGTGCCTCTACACCCAGGTAGGGTTCAGCCAGCTCCGCGCGCTATCCCCTTCGGGCCGCTGCGCGCCCTTTGACGAAACCGCGGACGGCCTTGTGGTCGGAGAAGGCGCCGGCATTCTGGTGTTGAAACGTCTGGATGATGCCGTGCGGGATCAGGATACCATTCATGCCGTCATCAAAGGCATCGGGCTTTCCAACGACATGCGGGGCAACCTTTTGGCCCCGGACAGTGAAGGCCAGGTTCGTGCCATGCAAAGCGCCTATGCCGCCGCGGGCTGGTCTCCTGAGGATGTGGATCTCATTGAATGCCACGGTGCGGGAACGCCCGTGGGAGATATTGTGGAACTTCAAAGCTTAAGGAACCTATGGGGCGAAACCGGGTGGTCAACCGGACAATGTCCGATCGGCTCCATCAAGTCCATGATCGGTCACCTTTTGACCGGCGCAGGGGCCGCCGGCATGATCAAAACCCTTCTGGCTTTAAAGCATAAAACTTTTCCCCCTTCCCTCAATTTCAACCGCGCCTCTGCAAAAAGCCCCCTTCATAACAGTCCGTTTCATGTGCAGAGCAAACCTGAACCCTGGAAGAGAAGAGATGAGAATACGCCGCGCCGCGCCGCAGTCAGCGCATTCGGGTTCGGCGGCATCAACAGCCACCTGCTGTTTGAAGAATTTAACCTTGGGATAGATGATTGTCGAATGATGATTGATGATTGTCCCCGAAAAACCGAGATTTCCGATACGCTCCAACAATCAACCGTCAATCATTATCAACCAGCAATTAACAATCAACAATCAACAATCTTTCTTCATCCATCATCAATCCACGGGGTTCCTATCGCCATCGTGGGCATGGCTGCGGCTTTCGGCCCCTTGAGATCTTTAAGGGACTTTCAGGAAACGATCCTAAAAGGAAAATCGATTCTCTCCAAAAGACCCGAAAGCCGGTGGAACGGTTGTGACGCCGTTGCCGATATTACTCTGAACCAAAAAGCGGACTGGGGCGGATATATGGAAGAACTCCGCCTTGATCTTAAAGGAGCGGCCCCGTATGGGCGCCGTCATCGGCATCGAATTTGACTTCGAGGCCTGCGACTTCCATCTCCGATGGAACCTTCACCATAAGGTGCGTGAATGGCAAAAACAAGGCCGACTGGATCCGAATCTTTTTGACAAAGAAAAAACCGCCCAATGGCCGGCATCACTGCAGGATGCGTTTCGACCGCCGCTGAACAACACGCGAACCCTGGGGGCCCTGGGCGGCATCATCGCCAGCAGAATCGCCAGAGAATTCCGTTTCGGAGGGCCGAGCTTTGTCGTTTCCAGTGAAGCGGTTTCGGGTCTGAAAGCGCTTGAAATCGGCGTGCGATCTTTACAGCGAAATGAAATAGATGCCGTTCTCGTCGGCGCCGTGGATCTTTGCGGTGATGTCCGCAGTGTAACGGTATCCAATCAGATCAGGACTTTTACTCAGAACAACATCATCCGTCCCTTTGATGCATCTGCAGATGGAACCCTTCCCGGCGAAGGCGCCGCGGCAGTTGTGCTCAAAAGACTCGACCAGGCGGTAACCGACAAAGACAGGATTTATTCCGTGGTCAAGGGCCTGGGCGATGCCGTCGGCGGGAAAAATCCCATGCCGTCGAAGGATGCCATTGTTCTTTCCTTAAAGCGGGCCTTTAAGGATGCCGGAATATCTCCGTCCGCGGTGAGTCTTATTGAAACCCACGGCAGTGGGAGCCCCATTGAAGACCGGATGGAATCGGAGGCGCTGGTTGAAGTGTTTAACGGAAAAGAACTTTCTATCGCCGTGGGGTCCGTAAAACCGAACATCGGTCACACCGGTGCCGCCGCCGGTCTGGCATCTATGGTCAAAACCAGTCTGTGTTTATATCAGGAAATCATCCCACCATTGAACAACTATGTGAGCCCCGCATCTTCGATTTGGCAAAACAGTCCGTTTTATATGCCGGCGTCTGCTCAATACTGGGTCAGAAACCGGTCGGACGGTCCCCGCAGAGCCTGTATCAGTGCCATGACCTTGGACGGCAATTGCATGCACGTAGTTCTGGAAGGCGTTGAATACGACGATGTTGACCGGGATTTCGACGGGATTGCCGACCGGGTCACTGACAAGGTGGTTTTGGAAAGAAAACGCCCCTTAGGGGTTATGGCACCCGGACTTTTTGTGGTTGAAGGCAACACCGAAGGGGAATTGCTGGAAGGACTTTTTTCGCTCTCACTTCATGTTCAGACATCACAAGACTCGAACCGGCCGGCTTCTTCTATAAAGCACCACGAGGCAATGGACGGACACATGGAATCCCTGGCAAAATCCTGGTATCTTAAAAGCAAACCGGAACTCGAAAAGCCCTTAGCCTTATCCATTGTTGCCGAAAACTTGACGAAACTTGAAACTTACATCGATGATGCAAAAACAGCCGTCTCCACCCAAACCCAAAGACACATGAACGGTCCGGGCGGTGTGAGTTATTCTCCTTCGCCTTTGGGCCCGTCCGGCGAAACAGCCTTTGTATACCCGGGCTCCGGAAATCACTATGTGGGCATGGGAAGAGGCATCGGCGTGCTCTGGCCGGAAATTCTTCGAAAAATGGATGCCGAAACCTCCCGGTTAAAGACTCAGCTGATCCCCGAAGTTTATATTCCCCGGAGGACCTCATGGGAGGGGGGATGGGAAACGGAAGCCTTACAAAAAATCGTTTCGGATCCTTTGAATATGATCTTCGGCCAGGTGGTTCACGGCACAGTGATGACCCGTCTTGCCAGGGGTTTCGGGATCCGGCCCCATGCGGTGATCGGATACAGTCTGGGAGAATCCGCAGGACTCTTTGCCATGGGCGTCTGGCCGGATCGCGGCCGGATGCTAAAGCGAATGCTCGATACAAATCTGTTTTCCACCGAACTCGCCGGTCCGTGTCATTCAGCCCGAAATGCCTGGAAGATCCCCGAACATGAAGCAGTGAACTGGTGCGCCGCGGTCGTCAATCGGTCTGCGGACCGCGTACTCGATGTCATCGCCGATCAGCCTTTTGTAAAGCTTCTCATCATCAATACGCCGGATCAATGTGTCATCGGCGGCAGAAAACCCAATGTCCAGGCAGTTATTCAGAACCTGAAATGTGAAGCAGTCTTTCTCGATGGCGTGGTTACGGTTCATTGCGACGCTTCACATCCGGTTGCCGAAGATTATAAAAATCTTCACTTGTTTCCCACCACGCCAACCGAAGATATCCGGTTTTACAGTTGTGCCCTGGGACGTGCCTATCGACCGACCCGGGAAAGCGCTGCGAAATCCATTTTAGACCAGGCCCTTTCAGGGTTTAATTTCACGACCTTGATCGAGCAAGCCTATGGGGACGGCGTCCGCATCTTCCTTGAAATGGGGCCGCATGCTTCCTGTACGGGTATGATCAAAACAATTCTAAAAGCAAAGCCTCACCTGGCGCTTTCAGCATGTTCACGGGGTGAAGACGATCTTCTGACGATCCTTAAATGTTTAGGAACACTGACAGCCCACAGGGTTCCGGTAGACCTTGACACACTCTACGGCATTCATGCATGGACGCCAACGGCCCATGAGATCCGAACACAAACACCGGGCCGCCGGATGACCCTTCCGGTGGGTGGAAAGATCCCCTCCCCGGTCCTGCCCGGGAAAGAGGCTGGAAGTCCCCGGTTAAATTCGCTTCGCTCGTCTTCTTCGAAGAATTTAACGGGGCAAGCAGAGGTCGGAAGGCGGCGGCAGATCAATCGAAGATTTAAATTGCCGGAGCAAAGCGACACCTTCAATCAACAATCAACAATCAACAATCATAAATCCAAAATAGACCTCCTCCCACCTAACGCCGCAGCGGGAGAAAGTCGGAAGCCGGACGCTTATATCCCATATCGAAACCTCATGGATTCCCTGACCGAGAGCACCCAAGCCACTGCCAAAGCCCATCAGGCATTTCTCGAGTTTTCAAATACCATCACCCAAGGTTTTGAAAAAACCTTTGAAACACAATCAAAGCTTCTTGAAACCCTGATCTCCGAAGAACATTTACAACCCCAAACCGGCCCGGCAACCCAGCCCAACGGAAAATCCGATTCACTCGCCGCTCATACAGAGAAGCGGCGGATAAATG
>JARRRC010000168.1:0-5470 GCA_037381105.1 Desulfobacterales bacterium | reverse complement strand
TACGGTGTTGCCACGTTTTACAATCAGTTTCGTTTTGTTCCGCCGGGAAGGCATCCGATCAAGGTGTGTCTGGGAACCGCCTGTCACGTCAGGGCCGGAGATATCATTCTTGAAAATTTTGAACGCAAGCTTGAAATTTCAGATGGTGAAACCACGCCGGACCGGGAATTCAGCATCGAACGGGTGGCCTGCGTGGGCTGCTGTGCGCTGGCGCCGGTGGCCATCATCGGGGAAACGGTTCACGGGCATATGGCGCCCAGCAAGGTCGAAGGACTTCTTTTACGGATACAGTTACAAGAAGAGATGGCGGAAAGAGAAAAGCGAAAAGATGAGTCCGGACAGTCATAATATTATCGATCAAAAATACGGGGCCATCCGGGAAGCGGCCGAGAAACGCCGGGCCGCATTCGAGGATGCGCCGGTTCCTGTGATCCATATCGGCATGGCCACCTGCGGCATCGCTTCCGGAGCCCTTGAGACCCAAAAAGCCTTTGAAGAAGCCCTGGCTGAAAACAATATCAAGGCCCGTATCCATACCGTCGGATGTTTTGGCCATTGCTATGCCGAGCCGGTGGTGATCATCGATCATCCGGATTCCGGATTTCCCCCGATTTTCTATCACGAGGTCACGCCGGGGAAAGCCAAAATGCTCGTCCAACACTTTTTGGGCGGCGGTGATCCCCGCTTCGAACACGTTTACGGCGCGACCGTAGAAAACGATCTGATCCCCTCGGTGACAGAATTCTCCAGGTTTAACCGGGAAAAACGGATTGTCATGGAAAAATGCGGGCGCATCGACCCCGAAGACATCCATGACTACATTGCTGCCGGCGGATATTCGGCCCTTGCCGAAGCACTGAAACTCGACCCCGGCAAAATCATCAGCGAAGTGGAGCTTTCGGGTTTAAGAGGAAGAGGCGGCGCCGGATTTCCCACCGGAAGAAAGTGGAAACTGGCAAGGATCGTCCAAGACCCGGAAAAGGTCGTGATCTGCAATGCCGACGAAGGAGACCCCGGCGCCTACATGGACAGGACCATCCTGGAGAGCAACCCCCATCAGGTTCTGGAAGGCATGATCATCTGCGCCTATGCCGTGGGCGCTCAAAAAGCTGTGGTATATGTCCGGTCCGAATACCCCCTGGCCGTTAAAATCGTCACGAATGCCATCCGGCAGGCAAAAGACCTGGGCCTTTTGGGAAAAGGGATCCTGGGCAGCGGCTATGATCTTGAGATCGATGTATTTCAGGGATCCGGCGCCTTTGTTTGCGGCGAGGAAACCGCCCTCATTCGATCCATTGAAGGATACCGGGGCATGCCCCGGCATCGTCCGCCGTATCCGGTCCAAAAAGGATTGTTCGGCAAGCCGACGATCATCAACAATGTTAAAACCCTGGCTTCCGTTGCTCCCATACTCACCCGCGGCGCCACCTGGTACAGAAGCATCGGCACCCCGAACAGCCCGGGGACCGCCATTTTTTCCATTGTCGGAAATGTGGTTCATGCAGGATTGGTGGAAATCCCCATGGGGGTGTCCCTTCGGACCCTGATATTTGATATCTGCGGCGGCATTCCGAATAATAAAAAATTCAAAGCGGTTCAGATCGGGGGACCTTCCGGCGGATGTTTGAGCGAGGATTTTCTGGATACGCCCATTGATTTCGACTCTCTCACACAGGCCGGTGCAATGATGGGGTCCGGCGGCATGGTGGTCATGGATGAAGATACCTGCATGGTGGAGGTCGCCCGGTACTTTCTCGATTTCACCCAGAAGGAATCCTGCGGCAAGTGTACCTTCTGCAGAATCGGAACCTATCACCTGCTCAAGATTCTGGAACGCTTGACCAAAGGCGAAGGCATGGAAGGTGACCTTGAGCTGCTGGAAACTTTGAGCCGGGACATCAAAGCCGGATCCCTTTGCGGGTTGGGTAAGACCGCCCCGAATCCGGTGCTCACGTCTTTAAAATATTTCAGGGACGAATATGATGCCCATATTAAGGAAAAACGCTGTCCCGCGCTGATGTGCCGTCCGTTGATCGCCTTTTACTTTGACCTGGATCTCTGTGCCCGGGGCTGCGACGCCTGCGCCACATGTTGTCCGGTGGACGCGGTGTTTACCACCAGCAACCGAAAGAAGGGCGTGGACCAGGAACTTTGCGTAAAGTGCGGAGAATGCCTGGTCGCCTGTCCGCCGGAATATGATGCGGTTCGAAAGGTATCGCCTCCGGAGCGGGTGCCCGTTACGGAAAAGCCGCCGGAAAAAAAGGCGAAAGGAAATTAGCGATGCCCAAAATTCAGGTGGACAACCGGGAAATCGAAGCTCCCGAAAACACCACCGTGCTTCAGGCCTGCCTGGACAACGGGATCTACATCCCGAATCTGTGCTACCTGGAAGGCATGGAAGCCCCTTCGGCCTCCTGCAGAATGTGCTTTGTTGAAGTCGAAGGCGAGCGCCAGCCCGTCACATCGTGCACCGCGCTGGTCAAAGAAAATATGGTGGTCAAAACCGACACCGAGACGGTTCGAGACCTGCAGCGAACCGCCCTTCGCCTGCTGTTGTCGGTTCACGACGTGGATTGCAAAAATTGTCACGCCAATAAAAACTGTGCCCTTCAAAACATCGCCAAATTTCTAAAGGTCGGCTTAAAACCAAAACGCCTGGGGCGATACCTGAAAGAAATCGAAATCGATGAGTCCCATCCGTTTTTAATTCACTATCCCAATCGATGCGTTTTGTGCGGTAAATGTGTACACATCTGCAAAGAAAAACATGATCAGCCGATTCTGACCTTTGCCAAACGCGGATTTGATACGATCATCAGTTTCCTCGGGGTGGAGGACTCATTTATGCTTGATTGTTCCGCCTGCCATGCCTGTATTGACATTTGCCCGGTCGGCGCCCTTGCGCTGGGAAACAATCAACATCGTTGAATTGATTGATAAGCTTTTTAAGAAGCTGCCATCTGTTAAAATCGGCAGGGAGGCGGTTGAAAACTGCGTCGAAATGATCATTTTGCTGTGGTGAAACATGAGGAAAAAAGAACGAAGGGATCATCGCATTGTTCCTGTCGGAACTTCCACCCAACAAAAGCCTGAAAACTCAGGGTTGCTTAAGAGGTTTCTGCGATGGATAAGCAGGGCTGCGAAGCAATCGAATGTCGACAGGACATCTTGTCCGACCTGACGAATCAGGCATTAGGGATTTGCCAGGTTGGCATGAAAAATCTAAGGGATCAGAAGGTACTCATTAGGAGGCAGAAAGTTTGAAAGTTGCCGTTCCAGCAGAAGGTCCGGATTTTAACGCCAGAGTAAGTGACAGGCTCGGGCTTTCTCCCTATCTATGAAAAATTTGAAAAAAATCAAATTTTCAGAAAGAAAAGGTGGAATGGCAAAGATAGAAGGGCCGATAGAACCTCAACAGATATCACCATACAAACGATCGTCGAAGAATGAGTCTATCAAATCCTTTTGTAAATTCTGGCCAATAAAAATGAGAAATCGGTCTTGAACATTTGGGTTGTTAAATTCAGAAAATTCAAATCGACCCCTTACATATTGAAAAAGCATTGGCTTTTCGGCGTCGGCGAGATCGACGACTCCTTTGATAAAGGGGATTCGGGTCCATTCTCATCGGGTAAATTGGTTTTTCCAATAACAAGAAGCTTTCTCAAAATTAGGATTTTCGTTCGAGATCAAGACGAGGCCGAGGATCAACCCGCAGGCATACTCAAGTATGTCGAGGATTTGAGACGAGGGATCAACGCCGATATCGGGCGAAAAGACTTTTTTGAGATGCTTCTACTCACCGCTTTGATGCGTTCGCTTAACCATAAGATCATGTAACGCCTGTTGAAGTGATTCGGCGGCGAGAAAGGCACAATGTTCATTTTCTTCCGGAAGTCCTCCCAATTTTTCCAAAATAATCTGTCCTGTTATTTCGGATAGTTCATCGGGATCTTTTCCTATGGCCAATTCAGCGGCATATGATCCGCAAACAACGCTGGGACCACATCCATCTGTTTGAAATGAAGCTTTTGTAACCCGGCCCTTCTCAAATTTTAGAAATATCTCAATACTATCGCCACAACTCCCTTTTATCTTTGCATGGCCGTCAGGATCGTCCAAGGTCCCCATAAACAACGGTTCACGCCAGCGTTTGTAGACTCTTTCTCCAAAAACTTCTTTTGTTTCTCTAAAAATTTGATCCTGAAGCTGCTGGACAAACTTATCCAAATTTTCTTCCATAATATTCTTTTCCATTTTTAAAATACGTTCTGATTATAAGGCGTCAAATCTACCCCAAGAGACCGGCCAAATCTTCGGGAAGATACAGGACTATAAATGTATTTATAATTGCTGCTCATCGACAACCGGACTACGCCTTCTTTGAAAAATGGGCATTACGATCTTCATCGGTTTTTGTCACAGCAATATATATGCCAAACAAACCGTTATTTTGTTATAAGATATTGTTTATCTTTAATATTTACGAAAGAGGGTTTAGAAACTGGAATCGTTCTTTTTAATGCGGTTTTTTTAGTGGAATATTCCACTTTTTCATATATCGCCACAGGACGGTTCGGTTCAGCCCGATTCGGCGGGATGCCTCGGCTTTGTTCCAGCCACACTCATGGAGAACTTCGATAATCCTCTCGCGGGTCGGATCGCTCAGGGGCACACGCCTGTTTTTCGATATTGGATTCAGAAAGGAAGCCGGATGGTATCCTGTCCGCCGGATTTCCACTGGCAGATCGAAAACATCGATCTGATCGGTGGTACACAGCACAAAGGCGTGTTCGATGGCATTTTCCAACTCGCGTACATTGCCGGGCCAATCGTAGTCCATGATAACACGCATGGCATTCTGTGTGACATTTTGGATTTTTGTGCCTGTCTTTTGGTTGAAATGACGGATAAAGTGATTGACCAACAGTGGAATATCCTCTTTTCGACTTCGCAGCGCCGGAAGATGAATGGGAAATACCTTAAGACGGTAATAGAGATCATCCCGGAAATGTCCCCGGCCGACGCGCTCGTAAAGATCCTGTTGGGTTGCCGTGATAATCCGTATATCGATTCTGCGTCTCCTGGATTCTCCAACCCGCTCTATCTCCCGCTCTTGCAACACACGCAGGAGTTTTACCTGAATAAAGGGGCTGATTTCGCCGATTTCATCCAAAAAGATGGTGCCGCCGCTCGCCTGCTCGAAGCGGCCCGCCCTGTCACGATGGGCTCCGGTAAATGCGCCTCTTACATGGCCGAACAGTTCACTTTCAAGCAAAGATTCCGAAAGTGCCGAACAATTAACGATCACCATCGGTTTTTCGGCGCGTTCGCTGTGGTGATGGATCGCGCCTGCGACCAGTTCTTTACCGGTACCGCTTTCACCCTGAATGAGGACCGCCGCTTCACTGGCAGCCGCGGCTTTAATGGCGATAAACACCTCCTGCATAATCCTGCTTTTTCCAATAAT
>JARRRC010000167.1:14584-18965 GCA_037381105.1 Desulfobacterales bacterium | reverse complement strand
ACTGGATCTTGTTTGCCGTAAGTTATTGTTAAAACCTGGAATGCGTGTCCTAGACATTGGATGTGGCTGGGGTGGAACCGCAAAATTTATTGCAGAAAATTATGATGTTGAGGTGGTGGGTATAACGGTTTCAAAAAAACAGGCAGGTTTTGCCGAAAAATTTTGTGAGGGTCTTCCCGTAAGCATTCGCCTTGAGGACTACCGAAGCATAAAAGGCGTTTTTGATCGTATTGTATCTATAGGCATGATCGAACATGTGGGTTACAAAAATTACAAAACCTTCATGACTGTGGCTCGCCGAAGCCTTAAAGAGGACGGTATTTTGGTTTTACAAAGCATCGGCGGCAATCGCAGCGTAAATAAAACAGACCCATGGATCAGCCGGTATATATTTCCAAATTCTCTTTTGCCTTCGGCAAAACAACTGACCGGTGCTATTGAAAATTTATTCGTACTTGAAGACTGGCATAATTTCGGCCCTTATTACGATAAAACCCTAATGAACTGGTTTCAAAATTTCCATACGAACTGGAACCATCTCAAAGACAAATATGGCGAACGTTTCTACCGTATGTGGAAATTCTACCTTTTGTCCTGCGCCGGTACCTTTCGCGCACGGGCCAACCAGTTATGGCAAATCGTTTTATCCCCGAACGGCATTCCCGGCGGATATTTGGCGCCGCGCTAACCTAAGTTTTAGATTGTGTTTCCTTTTGTTGGCATCTCTTAAAACAGTTTTAATTGTCGTTGACCGGTTCTGTTGTTTTTAGGGACCTCGGATGTTTCTTGGGTTATTAAATCTTTCTCGATTTCTCGGACAAATGGTGACAGGGTTTGTTTTTCGATTTTTCCGAATCTCTTTCGCTTTTTTGAATAGGTGATAAAAAGGCGATGTTGGGCCCGGGTC
This sequence comes from Desulfobacterales bacterium, assembly GCA_037381105.1. Classification (GTDB taxonomy): domain Bacteria; phylum Desulfobacterota; class Desulfobacteria; order Desulfobacterales; family UBA11574; genus UBA11574. The sequence continues at coordinate 18,058 of JARRRC010000167.1, read as the reverse complement.
ATTGCAACATAAAACAAACGTCTTTCTTCCTCGGTATTCGGTGTATCGGCATCTTTTGCTTGAAACGGCAGCAAACCGTTTTCACACCCGCAAATAAAAACAATCGGACATTCCAACCCTTTTGAAGCATGCATGGTCATCAATGCAACGCGTTCCGATTGATTGCGATACATGTCGGTATCTGTTTGTAACGCGCAGGTTTTTAAAAAGTCTTTGGTATCGACATCGGAATGAGTATAAAGATCGATCAGGTGTTTTATGGCATCTTTTGTTTTTTTTTCTCTGATCGGAAACCTGCGTGCATTCAACAGTGCCGATTTCAGCGAAAATCGTTTTTTAACACACCAAGTTTTAAAAATTTCCATAGATTTTTTATTTATCGATGAGGCGGTTATTTTCAGGCTTCTATTAAAATCGGCAAAATTTCCTGTCTCTTCGATAATTTTTAATAATGACACCACGTCGGCGATACCTTTGTAATTTAAGATATTGTCTCTACTCACGATTTGATAGGGAATTCCTGCCGTATCGAAAATTTGCGACAAAATTTTGCTTTGTTCTGATGTGCGGTACAACACGGCAAAATCCGAAAATCCTAAACCGTTGTGAAGTGGTTGCCCGTTGACACAACCAAAATCGATGGAATGAAATCCCGTTCCCCCCATCATTTTTTCAATGGTTTTCCCGATCGCCACCGCTTCTGCTTTTTCAGAATCAGCCTTAATGACGCCAATCGTTTTTGTACCGTCAATTTCCGAATAAATCCGTTCTTTGAATGATTTTTCACCTTGAGACTGAATCACTTGATAGGAACCGTCAAGAATGGTCTTTGTTGACCGATAATTTTGTGTCAGTTTAACAATTTGAGCATCCGGATAATCTTGAACAAACCTTTTAAAATATTTAGCACTCGATCCCCTGAAACCATAGATGGATTGGTTTGGATCACCGACTACACAAATTTTCTTTCCGATACCGGGCGGAACAAGAGCCTTTATTATCCTGTATTGTCCATAATTTAAATCTTGATATTCATCCACAAAAATATAGCGAAACAGGTTTTTATATGAAGCGGCGACTCGATCTTTTGTCTCAAGCAATCGAACGGTTTTAAAAATCAGATCCTCATAATCGCAGAGTTCCTGTATTTCCAATAATTCCTGATAGGACTGATATACAGCATGAAAAATTTTTTCCATCGGATCACCGATATGACTTAACCATTCATTAGGATCTAATATGTTTTGTTTGGCGGAAATTATCTGTTCCAACAACCGTTTTGGCTTCATATTTAAAGACTTTCCCGCTTCCCTAACCTGTTGAATTGCATCAAACAGCAAAAGTTCCCTATCTTTTTCATCAATGATCGAGTAGGACTGTGAAACGTTCCGACGAAAGGGTCTGTTTTTGTTTTTTTCAATAGTGTTTCGAGTCGTTGACGCATTTCCAAGGCTGCTTTGTTTGTGAATGTCACCGCGAGAATGTTTTCCGGTGGGACGTTCTTTTTTTGTATAAGAAACGCAATCTTATGGGTTAACGTTCTGGTCTTCCCGGTTCCGGGTCCCGCAATAATAATCATTGCCGTTTCATTCTTTTCCACAGCTTGGCGTTGTTGGGGATTCAGCTTTTCTTTGTGACTATTTTCTTTTGCTGACTTCCGAGACTTATCTTTTGAAAACTTTTGGAATAAAGTGAACGCCACTGGTTTTTGATATTCTTTTTCCGGTTTATCGGGCGTCGGATGGATTGTGTTTACAAAAAACAACGGTTTTTGTCCTTGAAGCTTTTGTCGTTCTTCCGGGTTAAATATTTTTATTTTTCCGAATTCTCCATCAAAACCGGGTAAAAGAATGACATTGTTTTGTCGTACCCTTATGATTGCCTCCCCCAGAAGAGGCACACCTGCGGCATCGATAACATTTTTATCTATAGCCGTTAAAATATCCAATTCAGATCCTAAATTTTCGAGTAAATTGTTGTAGGTTTGCCTCACTCTTTTTGAATTCGGTCCGACCTTTAAAACTTCGGATAAGATCTCCACAAGAGGAATAATATTCTGAAAAGGATGATAATGTTTTGGTTTCACTCTCCCGGGTCGATCCGCAAGCTCCTCAACTCTGTACAACACACCCAACGTCATCGGTTTACTGCAAACCGGACACACGCCGCCCAGCTTTTTGGTTTCATCCGGCCATGAACGAATTTTGCAGTTCCGATGTCCGTCGAGATGATATTTTCCTTCTTCGGGGTAAAACTCCAGGGTACCGAGAAATTTTTCAGGATCACCGTTTTTAATAGCCGATTTAATGGCAGGGAATGACAATTCCGTATTAAACAAATTTGCTTCTCTTCCCAATTTTAGCGGTGAATGGGCATCAGAATTGGAAATCAGCGTCATTCCGTCCAGTGCGGATACCCGCCAATTCATTTCAGGATCTGAAGAAAGACCCGTTTCAACGGCAAAAATATGAGATGTAAGATCTTCAAAACATTCATCTATAGAATCAAAACCCGATTTTGAACCCAGCAGTGAAAACCATGGTGTCCAAATATGCGCAGGTATAAGAAAAGCCTGATCATCGCTTTCAAGTAACAATTCTAAAAGATCTCTTGCATCAAGACCCAGTATCGGTCTCCCGTCGGATCTGATATTTCCGATCTTATCGAGTTTTGAAACAAATTTATCCGCCTGGTTAAAATCAGATAAAAATACAAGATTATGATTTTTTCGGGTTTTCTTATTTTTCTTGTATATATTGCTGATTTCAGAAACCAATATAAATCGCACTTCTCTTCGGCAGGACTTGGGCACTTTTTGATCACATAACCTCGAAATTTCTTTTTTTAATCTGAACATTCCGTATTCTGCGGGCACCAATTTTTCTTTGATTTCCGCCAACCAGCCCGGATGGGTAAAATCACCGGTCCCGATAACGGTGATCCCTTTGAGTTGAGCGGCAATATATAGATTTTCCAAATCTAAATTTTTCGCCGTTGCCCTTGAATAATGAGAATGAACATGAAAATCGGCAATAAATTTCATAACGATTTAACCTAAAAAAATTTCCCTCAATACCTTTGCTGAAAATAGAGGTGACAAAATTTAAGTTGTTAATTATGCATTAAAAAACACTTGTCACATGTTTGTAAACAGTATATATATTTATATCAAATAAAATAAAATACTATATATAGTATTTTATACATTTTTAAAATTTAAAAATATACGTTCCGATCGCCGCCTTTTATATTGATATTTTTTCAATAAATCATTACTTATGAACAATATTTTTTTATTCCTTTTATAATCTATTATTTTTAAGAAATGTTTATTGTTTTTATAGACAGATTTAAAAGTTTATTATCAAATAAAATAAATAGGTTATAGAATTATTATATATATTAACAATCTTTTATTCTTATAATATATAAATATATTTAAATAAGGAATAGATAATGAAGTTTAAAATAAAA
>JARRRC010000167.1:8279-14568 GCA_037381105.1 Desulfobacterales bacterium | reverse complement strand
CTAAAGTTCAGGGAATAACCGGTCGGAAAAGCAACCTTTTAATTACTTCAAATGTACTCCTTAAAACAATGGACGACGGCATACAGCTTACTGCAACAGACCTTGAAACCGGTTTCGAAGGACTATATCCGGCGACAATAGAAAATCAGGGAATGTTAGCCATAAATGCCAGAAAGTTTTATGAAATTGTCAGAGAGTTTCCGAGTGAAGAAATTCAGATGAATGAAGCTGACAATTATTGGATAAAAATCGGAAACAAAACGGTTCAATACAATATCGTGGGATTAAATCCAAATGATTTTCCTGAAACACCGAAGTTGGATGATGTGGAATTTTTTAGTATTGATTCCGACACTTTTCGAAAGATGATTGAAAAAACGATCATTATTGCCGGTGCTCCTGATGAAAAAAGAAGCCATATCACAGGAATATATTTTGAGATAATTCATAAAGAGGATGAAAATATTGTGAGGATGGTTTCAACGGATGGTAATCGACTTTCAAAAGCAGATTGTGTTTTTGATAAAGATATACCACTGCCCAAAGAACGCGGTATTCTTATACCGAAAAAAGGGATGAATGAAGTCATCAAGTTTTTAGATGCTTCAGGAACTGTTCAACTCGGGATTAAAAATAATAATTTTATTATTAAAAAAGATTATGAAACCATTATCATAAGACTGCTTGAAGGAGATTTTCCTGAATATGAAGATATTCTTCAAAGGAAAAATTTTCATATGATTCATATGGATCGAAAGATGTTTTTAATGATGTTAAAAAAATCATCTTGTGATTACAACAAGTAATCCGGATTTAGGGGAATCCAAAGAAGATATGGCTATTGATTATCAGGGAGAAACCATCGAGGTGGCGTTTAATCCAAGATATGTTATCGAAACGCTTAATGTTATTAATACGGAAAATGTTGTTGTAAATCTGCTTGATAATGAAAAACCGTGTTTAATTGAAGGAGAAAATGATGATACGTATTTAAGTGTCATCATGCCGATGAGAATATGAAAACCCAAGAAAATATATATAATGCCGATCAAATAAAGGTTCTCGAAGGACTCGAAGCGGTCAGAAAAAGACCATCCATGTACATCGGCAATGTTAATATCGAAGGACTTCACCATCTGGTTTACGAGGTCGTGGACAACAGTATTGATGAAGCCATGGCCGGTTATTGCGACCTGATAAAAGTGATCATCCATACGGATAACAGCGTCAGTGTTGAAGACAATGGAAGGGGAATCCCCGTAGGAATACAAAAATCAGAGAATATGCCTGCGGTTGAGGTTGTTATGACCAAACTTCATTCAGGAGGTAAATTTGACGATCACTCTTATAAAGTATCCGGTGGACTTCATGGCGTGGGCGTGTCGGTGGTCAATGCACTTTCGAAATTTATGGAAGTCGAAGTCTATACGGACGGAAATATTTATTATCAAACTTATGAAAAAGGGAAAAAAACCAGAGAACTCAGTATTATCGGTAAAACAAAGAAAAGAGGGACCAAAGTACATTTCGTTCCTGATACTGAAATTTTAGAAACAGATAATTTCAGTTATGAGATTCTGATTCGACGCTTAAGAGAACTTGCATTTTTAAATAAAGGGGTCAAATTAACGATTGAAGATGAGCGTTCGGATAAAAAAGATGAATTTTATTATAAAGGCGGGATTGTATCTTTTGTGGAATATCTTAATAAAATGAATACAGCGCTTCATAAACCCATTTTTGTGGAAGGTACAAAAAACGATGTACAAATAGAAGTCGCCATTCAATACAATAACACTTTTAAGGAAAAAATATTTTCATTTGCAAATAATATCAATACGATGGAAGGAGGTTTCCATCTTATCGGTTTTAAGACGGCTTTAACAAGAAGTATTAACCAGTATTTAACCAATGGAAATCTTCCGAAAAATCTCAAAATCAAGATCAGCGGTGACGATATCAGAGAAGGTTTAACCGCGGTGATAAGCCTTCGGATAAAAAATCCGCAATTTGAAGGACAAACAAAAACCAAACTCGGAAACAGTGAAGTCAAGGGTCTTGTTGAATCTTTGGTTAATGAGAAATTAAGTATTTTTTTAGAGGAAAATCCAAGTGTTGCAAAAAAGATCGTTGAAAAAGCCGTGGATGCTTCCAGAGCAAGAGATGCGGCAAAACGTGCCAGGGACCTGGCGAGAAAACAGGGTGCTCTTATCGATTCGACCCTTCCGGGAAAACTTGCGGATTGCCAGATTTCCGAACCGGCCGTCAGAGAACTCTTTATTGTTGAAGGAGATTCCGCCGGAGGCAGTGCAAAACAAGGGAGGGATAGAAAATTCCAAGCCATTTTGCCTTTAAAAGGAAAAATATTAAATGTTGAGAAATCGCGGTTTGATAAAATATTAAGAAGTGAAGAAATTAAAAATATCATTACCGCGCTTGGAACCGGTGTTGGTGAAGAAGAATATGACATTCAAAAAATACGGTATCACAAAACCATTATTATGACAGATGCGGACGTGGATGGATCCCATATTCGAACACTTCTGTTAACGTTTTTTTATCGGCATATGCCCGAAATGATCGAAAACGGCTATCTGTACATCGCTCAACCACCATTGTTTAAAGTTGGAAAAGGAAAAAGCGCGATATATTTAAAAAATGAAAAAGAACTCAACGACTATATTTTAAAGCGGGCATGTCAAAACAAAACGATTAAATTCGAAAAAGAAAAAAAGATTTTATCGGAACATAATCTATATCTTTTTGTTACGAATCTTTCCGAATATTTTTCCATTATATCGAGATTTAAAGAAAGAGGAGTTGTTGAAGAACTGATTGAAATACTTATAAAAGAAGGTGTTGAAAATAAAGATTTTCTGCAAGATCTTCAAAAAATGTCTCAACTCAAAGACATGCTGATCAATAAAGAATATAAGGTGGGGGATATAAAATGGAATGATGAAAGAAATATTTATGAAATGAGTGTTGAAGTGTCATTTCACAAACAAAAGGAAATGCTATTTGTCGATGTACCCGGCAAAAATATCAAACCATTAAGAATCAATCGCAACCTTGTATACTCTCGAGATTATCAAAATTGTTTGATTCTAAGTAAGAATATATCGAGAAATGACACACCGCCGTTTTGTATTTTTAATAAAGATGATGAAACGGAACTGCTGCGCGTTGATGATAAGAAACAACTTCTGTCCTTTTTTATGGAGGATGCGAAAAAAGGGCTCGGTATTCAGCGATACAAAGGTCTTGGAGAAATGAATCCAGACCAATTATGGGAAACCACCATGAATCCGGAAAAAAGAACATTGTTGCAGGTCAAAGTAGAGGATGATGTCGAAACCGATGAAATTTTTACCGTGCTAATGGGTGAAGAAGTCGAACCGCGAAGAGAGTTTATCAGCAGCAACGCACTTGAAGTGAGTATGTTGGATATATAAATGGGTTGGTTTTAAGGAGAAAGAAAAAAGATGTATATTCATAAGATTCAGGCAAGGGATTTACCGGATCTTTGGTTTCAAGCGGTTCATGACATCCTGGATCATGGAAGAAAGTTTAAAATAGACCGGGGAAGTTATGCGGGGCAAACGAGACTCGAATATGACTTTTTTACCGGTCACATCAAACACCCGGGCACACAGCCGCTGTTACCCGACATACCAGCGGCCTGCGGAATTCCGAATCCCGTTGAAGAAGCCTATATATACGGCGGTGACGGCTATGAAAGATCGTATATCGAATATATCATGACCGGCCAAAAAGAACCGGGAGAATCTTATACCTATGGTGAAAGGTTAACAAGGGCACCGTTGACTGGAATTAAATTGACATGGTGGGAAGAGGGTAATACCGAAATCATCGACAAAAGAGACGTAGATGGAAAAGCTGTTTTTAAAGAAGACGGCAAGCTTTTTCTGAATCAAATCGAATGGGTCATTCAAACCTATAAAAAGTTCGGGAGTAGAAATAACCAGATGGTGCTTCAGGTAGCGCATCCTTCGGATCTAACCCTTTTGGATCCACCGTGTTTGCGCTCCATAGACACCAGAATACAAGATAACGCCCTTCATTTTATCGTATATTTTCGTTCATGGGATCTATGGGGAGGAATGCCGGCGAACCTTGCCGGAATTCAAAATTTAAAAGAATATATGGCCGGCGAAATCGGGGTCAAAGACGGTGAAATGATCGTTGAAAGCAAGGGGCTTCATCTTTACGGTTATGCGGAAGAACTGGCAAAGTTAAGGTGTATGAAGGTATAAAACAGCGTTCAGCATTTAGGATGGATACTTTCCTTTAAAATTTACAAAGTCGTATTATCATCAATATATCTAAAAAATGGGCTAACAATACCCTGTATCGTTGCCCTTCCAGAACTCTGAACCCCAGAACACTGAACACTTATATTAAATGAGCTAAAACTCGATACTGTTCGGCGTTCTCGGAAAAGGGATAACATCCCGGATGTTGCTGATGCCTGTTACCAGCATGAGCAATCGTTCGAAACCCAAACCGAAACCGCTGTGTTCAACAGATCCGAACCGTCTGGAGTCTAAATACCACCAGTAATTTTCTTTCGGCATTTTCATCTCGTCCATTCGATTTTCAAGTATATCAAGGCGTTCTTCCCGCTGACTTCCTCCGATAATTTCTCCGATTCGAGGTACCAAAACATCCATAGCCGCTACTGTCTGATTATCATCGTTTAATCGCATATAAAATGGTTTCAGTGTCTTGGGGTAATCAAATACAATTAAAGGTTTTTTAAAATACACTTCCGTTAAATAGCGTTCATGTTCGGTTTGGAGGTCTTTTCCGAATTCGATATCATATTCAAATGTTTTTCCGGAATTTTTCAATATATCAACCGCAGTTCTATAGGAAAGGCGTTTAAATTCGGATGCAGCCACATTGTCCAGAATCGGCATCAACTGTTTATCGACATATTTTGCAAACAGTTCGATGTCGTCTCTTGAGGTTTCAAGAATAAAATTTGTTAAAAATTTGATCATTTCTTCAGCCAGATCCATGTTTCCTTCCAGGTCGCAGAATGCCATCTCGGGTTCAACCATCCAAAACTCGGCAACATGCCGGCTGGTATGGGAGTTTTCCGCCCGAAATGTCGGGCCGAAAGTGTACACATCTCCAAGGGCGAGGGCAAACATCTCTGCGGAAAGTTGGCCGGATACCGTCAGATTTGCTTCTTTACCGAAAAAGTCTTTGGAATAGTCTGTTTTGCCGTCCAAAAGCGGCGGATGATCCAAAGGCAGCGTGGTGACACGAAAAAGTTCTCCGGCGCCTTCACAATCGGAACCGGTGATGATGGGTGAATGGATATATTTAAAGCCCCGGTCTCTGAAGAATTTATGAATGGCATATGACAATTCTGAGCGGATTCGAAAGGCAGCACCGTATTTATTGGTTCGCGGCCTCAAATGGGCGATCGTTCTTAAAAATTCGTCGGTATGACGTTTTTTCTGCAACGGATAGGTTTCGGGGGCAACACCTATAATTTCAATATGTTTTGCGATAATTTCCCATTCTTGGCCGGAACCTTTTGATGCGATCAATTTTCCTGAAACAGAAACAGCCGATCCGGTGTAGAGTTTGGTAATATTGTCGTAATTGTTCAATGCGCTGTCAGCGATAACCTGAATATTTTTCAGGCAGGATCCGTCGTTGATCTCTAAAAATGAAAAATTTTTTGAATCTCGCCGGGTACGAACCCATCCTTTTATCAATACCTCATCGATGGGTTGGTCTGTCTGAAGCACGTTTACAATTTTTGTTCGTTTCACCTTTATAACCTCACACTGATATTATAAATCTGGTCTTTTCGTTGTAATACGATGACCAGCGACTTTATTTTCCGGTATTTAACAATTGATTTTTTAAAGTCTTTGGTGTTTTTAATTGTGAATTCATCGATCTGACGGATAACTTCTCCGGGTTCGGCGCCGATGCGGGCGAGGTATGAATGCGGATTAAGCTCTGAAATCATAACACCTTCCCGGGTGTAGATCTTATAAGTGTAAAGATTTTTCTTTGAAAGATTTTTTACTTTAATTCCCAAAATGTCGTAGGCTAGATCCAATGCCAGCTTTTCCGGGAATGCCGTAGTTCGGACATCATACATTTTGGTTTTGCCGTCTCTCCACACGCCGATGTTAAGGGTTTCTCCGGCAGAGATATTGCTCATCGCGGTATTAAAATCATCTTGAGCCAGAATTTTTCTTGAACCGATGGACTGTATGATATCCCCCACATGAATATC
>JARRRC010000167.1:0-8231 GCA_037381105.1 Desulfobacterales bacterium | reverse complement strand
ATGCCGGTATCACTTCTCCGAACTTTATAAGATCTGAAACTATTCTTTTTGCCTTGTTGATCGGGATGGCAAACCCGATTCCTTGCGCTTTTGCATATATGGCGGTGTTGATGCCGATAAGTTCACCGTATATATTCAAAAGAGGGCCGCCGCTGTTTCCCGGATTAATCGAAGCATCCGTTTGAATAAATTCATGGTAGAAAGTATCGTCAACCTTAATGCTTCTATTGACGGCGCTGATCACTCCGGTGGTGACGGTGTTTGAAAAGCCGAAAGGATTTCCGATAGCGATAACAGTTTCTCCGATCATAAGATTGCCTGAATTTCCCATTTCAATAGCCGGAAGATCACCTTTCGGAGAAATACGCAACACAGCTAAATCAGAATCAGGATCTGCGCCGATAACTTGTGCCTTAAATTCACGCCCGTCTTTTAATGCAACGGTAATGGTTGAGCTTTTGATAATCACATGTTTATTGGTAAGAATAAATCCTCGTTTTCCGTCAATAATCACTCCGGATCCCATGCTGGTCCGCTTGTATTTCTGTTCATAACCAGGATCGAAAAAGTCTTTAAAAAAAGACTCGAAAGACGGGTCCAATCCAAATCCGTAAAAAGGGTTGACGCGTTTGCGGACTTCGAACTCCGAGCTTATGTTGACCACCGCAGGACTGACTCTTTTAATGGCTTTAACGACCGCACTCTCCCTTAAATTTTCAGCACCGACACGGGTCGCATTGATCAGATAAAACAGATCAAATAAAACAAAAAGTAAAAGTGCTGAAACAATAAGGGGGTTGTATTGCGATTTTATTTCTGGCATTTTGAACTCCGGTATAATACATTATAGGCTTTAAAACTATCAATTTTCAAAAAGCTAAATTTATAAAAAATATATATCATGAGCATAAAAAGCATTCAAGACATCTTACCCCTCATAGAACAGCCCAGCCGATATTTAGGATCTGAAATCAATACCGTTAAAAAAGATCACAGTAAAGTTGATTTGCATTTCGGCCTTGTTTTTCCGGATCTTTATGAAATCGGCACGTCCCATTTCGGAATTCAGATTCTGTATCATATTCTCAACACTCATTCAAAAATCGCTGCGGAAAGGGTTTTTGCACCGGCACCCGATATGGCCGCCTATCTGAGATCATCCGGCTTGCCGCTTGTTTCTCTGGAATCCCAAAAGCCGCTTGGTGAATTTGATATCATCGGTTTCAGTCTTCTTTATGAACTTAACTATACGAATATACTTAATATATTAGATTTAACCGGCATTCCTTTCCTGTCCGGGCAGCGGGTTTCATCGTTCCCTTTTGTAGTCGCCGGCGGGCCTTGCACATGTAATCCGGAGCCTGTTGCAGATTTTTTTGATGCCATCGTTATCGGCGACGGCGAAAACGTCATAATGAACATGTGCCGAGACTGGCTTGAATGGAAGGATAACGGTTGTGATGACAAACAAGCCCTATTGAAACAATGGTCTCGTATCGGCGGTGTTTATATACCCGAATTTTTTAAACCTAAATTTGATCGTGAGGGTTTTCAGAGGCTTATTCCCAGATTTAAGGACCACCACCGTATTAAAAGAGCGGTTCTCGGAGATCTCAACTCAGCGTCGTTTCCGGATAAACCGGTCATTCCTTATGGCAGACCCGTTCACGATCGATTGAGACTCGAAGTATCGAGAGGGTGTACCCGGGGGTGTCGATTCTGCCAAGCTGGCATGATATACCGTCCGGTCCGAGAAAGGTCTCCGGAGAAATTGCTTTCACTGTCAGAGGCTTCCATTACGGCAACCGGATATGAAGACATATCGCTTTTGTCCCTAAGCACCGGAGATTACAGCTGTATTCAATCACTAATGGAAAAAATGATGACCTTATATGCCGGTCGGCGCATTGCCCTTTCCCTCACGTCTTTAAGGGCAGGCACATTAACCCCTAAATTGATGAAGCTTTTAAAAAAGGTCAGAAAAACCGGTTTTACAATAGCTCCGGAAGCGGGAAGCCAACGGCTTCGAGACGTTATTAATAAGAATATCACGGATAAGGATATTATCGAAACAGTAAACAATGCATTTGTTCTGGGTTGGCAGGTGGTAAAGCTTTATTTTATGATCGGACTACCAACGGAGACAGACGATGATTTACAGTCGATGGTAGAACTTGTAAAAAAGATCAACGCTGTAAGGCGTAAAAACAGTCGGAACGGTCACATCAATGTCAGTATCGCTACGTTTATCCCAAAACCACACACCGCGTTTCAATGGTCATCTCAAATTTCGCTGGACGAATCGAAAGAAAAGATATCTTTATTGAAAAAGAATCTGAAAATTCCAGGGGTTCGTTTTAAATGGCAGAACCCGGAGGTCAGTCTGGTAGAAGGCCTTTGGGCGAGGGGAGATCGGCGTCTCAATCGATTATTACTCGCTGCCTACGAGAACGGATGTCAATTTGACGGTTGGAGCGACAAATTTAAATATCGCCTGTGGGAGGCGTCTTTTTTGAAAGAAGGCGTCGATGTTAATTTTTACACGACACGTATAAGAGATACGAGGGAGCCGCTGCCGTGGGATCATATCGATACCATGATTTTAAAAGAGTATTTACTCAAAGAGTGGGACAAAGCCATAAAAGGCGAGTTTACGGCAGACTGCCGAACCGGCGATTGTAATCAATGTGGCGTATGTGATTTTAATGCCATTCAACCCAAAGTGTTCCCTGACTGTGAAGACAATACGGCGAATCATGTTATTTCCACCCGTCAAGATGCCGATAAGTATAAAAAATTAGAGATATCGTTTTCTAAACAAGGTCCGGCGAAGTATTTTGGACATCTTGAAATGGTTAAAATTTTTTTACGTGCCATCCGTCGCGCGGACATACCCGTTAAATATTCAGAAGGGTTCCATCCAAAACCAAACATATCCTTTAACGATCCGCTTCCCATCGGCATAGAGGGTTTAAACGAAAATTTTTATTTGTATGTACACGGTAGTGTCAAGCCGAGCACTCTTGTCGAAAAATTAAATAGGAATCTTCCGGACGGATTGCATATTCTGGCCTGTCAACCGGTTCGAAAAAATCCTTCATATAAATCCTTTGATCCTGTGAACTATATGGTAACCCTGAAGAACGGGTATTTTAATGAAACAAAAATAAAGCATTTTCTTGATCAGGCGGAATTTATATTCTCGCGGATTAATCGAAAAGGGAAATCAAGAAATATCGACTTGAAAAAAATGGTGTTTAATCTAACCCTACTAGCGCCGAATACGCTAAAGATAACCCTAAAAACGGAACCCGGGAAAACAGTGAGGCCGTTCGAGGTCGTTAATAAAATATTCGGGTTGTCCGAAGAAGAGATCAGACAAGCGAAGATTGTGAAATTATAATTCATTTTGTCTTAAGGATATAACATGTATAAAAAAATTGTCATCAATGTTGCGGATCATGAAACCCGAGTCGCTCTTTTAGAAGATGGGAACATCGCCGAGCTTTTTATAGAACGGGGAGATGCTTCAGACATTGCCGGAAACATATATAAAGGAAAGGTGCAGCGGGTTTTACCGGGTATGCAGGCCGCTTTTATAGATATCGGTCTCAAACAGGCTGCTTTTATCTATGTGAGCGATGTTATCGGCGAAAATTATTGTCCGATTAATGATTTTCAGGACAACGACAACGGCTTGGAAAACAGCATTCCGTATCATGCTTATCTTTCATCGATTCGACGGGACCGTCATATTGAGGAACTGATTACAGAAGGTCAGGAAATTATGGTTCAGGCCGCTAAAGCCCCTATCGGCTCAAAAGGGGCTCGACTAACAACATATATATCCCTTCCCGGCCGGTTTCTCGTGCTGATGCCGACATCGGAACATATCGGCATATCAAGACGTATTGAAGACGAAGTTGAGCGCAGTCGTCTGAAGCTGAATGTCGAATCGGTTCGAGAGAATAATTTTGGATATATCGTTCGGACTGCCGCAGAGGGTGTGCAAAAAGAAAAGTTTGAATATGAAATGGGGTTTCTAAAAAATCTATGGGCGAGCATTCAACATAAATACCAGACCGCACCTGCACCGTCTCTTCTTCATAAGGAAGTTGCCGTCAGCCTGCGTGCCGTTCGAGACCTCTTGTTGCATGAAGCTGAAAAATTAATCATAGATTCGCGTTCAGGCTATGACTCTATTTTAGATTTCCTCGACACTTTCATGCCAAGTCTTAAAGATTCTGTGGAGTTTTATGAGGGCATGGAACCCATTTTTGATGCATTTAATTTAGAAGCGGATATTTCTCGGGCTCTAAAAAAGAAGGTATGGTTGAACTCCGGCGGATATATCGTCCTTGAACATACAGAGGCATTGGTTGCCGTTGATGTCAACACCGGACGGTATGTCGGCAAATATAATCTTGAAGAAACCATTTTAAAAACAAATCTCGAAGCTGTTAAAGAAATCGCCTATCAAATTCGCCTCAGGGATATCGGAGGTAAAAATCGAATCAAGAAAAAGTGTTTAATGCCCTGACAGAAGCGCTGAAAAAAGATAGGAGTAAAACTCATGTCCTTCCCATATCGGAATTGGGATTGATACAGATGACTCGAAAACGGATTCGAAAGCCCCTGACCAGGATATTGTGTGAACCATGTTTTTATTGTGACGGGGAAGGGTATCTTATATCTAAACAGACCATATGTTACAATATCTATAGAGAAATTCTTCGAGAGTCAAAAGATATGATCGGCGTTAAAATTAGTTTGAGAGTAAACCCTGAAATTGCCGAACTTCTCTATGGCGAGGAGAGTGATATCATCGTTTCCATCGAGCGAATTATCGGAAAACAAATCATAATATACCCGGACCCCAATCTTCACATGGAAGAGTTTAATATTTTTGATATCATCAAAGATTAATTATGATTTCTCATCCCATAATGATTGGACCCTTACAAAAATACTAAAAGCGAGAGTTAGGTTTGAAGCTTGACAACTTTAACAAATTGTGATTTATAAATGCGGTTTAAGTCATCAATAGCAATTTTATAAAGAATTGAAGGGTGCATCTTGTTATTTAAATAGTGTCCATGCATATTATAGACAGATGGACACTAAATAAGGATTTTAAGCCAATGAAAAGAACTTACCAACCAAGCAAAGTAAAACGAGCAAGAACACACGGGTTTTTAAAAAGGATGTCCACCAAACAGGGCAGAAAGATCATTAACCGGCGCAGAGCAAAAGGAAGAGCCCGTTTAACGGTATAAAAATGTTGCTCGAAAAAATATAACTAAAATAACAGTGAGTTAAGAAGAGGAGTAGCTTTTGCGCTTTTGGTATCCAGATCCTCGTCTGCCCGGGCGGTCGGCAGGCACCACAGGCTGACGAGAATCACATGGCAAACAATAACAGGGCATTGGGATATTAATATTATCGCTAAAAAAATGGCTGCCAACCTGCCGTCGGCGCAGGTATTTGTATCCCTAAAAAACATTTTAAACAATTTATCCAGGAGTTCGTAATATTAAGAAAATCTTTATCATACCGGCGTTGATCCTTATCAAAGGATATCAATTGATTTTGTCTCCGGTGATGCCTCCTGCATGTCGTTTTTATCCATCCTGTTCTGAGTATGCCTACCAGTCTATTTTGCGTCATGGACTTCTTAAGGGATGTTATCTTGCTTTAAGAAGACTTTTGAAGTGCCATCCCTTTCATCCGGGAGGAATCGATCCTGTTCCGTAAAGCCACATGTTTTATGAATTAAGGACCGGGTTCGAGATAAAGGATGTCGATCCATAAATAAATGTTTGGGCCCTCCATCTCTCAATCCTGCATTGATTTTGCTCCTCATAACCCGAAATTATTTATACCAACAGTTCATATCATCTGAATAGAACACTTTATGTATCGAATTAAATCTTGGAGAGGATAATGGAACACGCGCGACTATTTATTGCCATCGTACTTTCTCTGCTTGTTTTTATTGTGTGGAATGCAATATTTGTTAGCAAACAAAAGGAAACACTTTCTAAAAAAGACATTCAGACCCAACAGCAAGTCACGAAAGACTCTGGAAAAGCATCAAAAGAAACAACAGCCAAACAAATAACGCCGTTAGAATCGACACAACCTTTAAAAACCAAAGTGTCGGCACCCGCCGGACCGTCACGGACGATAACCGTCAATCTACCTTTATATACAGCAAAAATTTCAGAAAAAGGCGCTGTATTCAGGAGTTTTGTACTTAAAAAATATCGGAAAACCGTTGCCGCCGATTCACCCTTTCTGGACATGATCAATCCTGACTTGACAAAAGGAACCGTGCGCATCGGATTGACCGGAAACAGCATCCAGGGCCTCGATAATGCCGTTTTTTCAACGCATCTCGATAAGGATTTCGTAGATATTAAAGAAAAACCCAAGGCTATTACATTTTCATGGGTATCACCCCGGGGGGTCGTGGTTGAAAAGAGATTTTTATTTTCACCCAAAACCTACGAGGTTGGCCTTGATGTTATTATTAAAAACAATTCAGAACGTCCGTTTAAGGACCGTCTTACTTTATCTTTGTTAAAACATGCGCCGGAAACAACCAGCAGATACGGTTTTGAAGGGCCGAGCGCACTGTTAAATAATAAACTCGAACAAATCAAGATTAAGAAAATAAAAAAGCAAGACGATTATCCGGGAAAATTAAAATGGGTCGCAATTCAAGATCGTTATTTTATTTCCGCCATTATGCCCGATAAAACGATCGATGCGAGTATGCACCTTAGTCTTAATAAGGATGACATCCTAAAGAACACCTATGTTCAGCCAGAACAGACGATTCTTCCGGATCAACAACATGTTTTCAAATACAAATTGTTTTTCGGGCCAAAAAGCATGTCGGTATTAAAATCCGTGGATTATGATCTTATCAAAGTCGTTAATTTCGGTATGTTTGACATCATCGCCAAACCTTGTGTTTATATAATGGATTTTATCTATCACTATATACCCAACTATGGTGTGGCCATTATCATTTTGACGATACTGAGCAAAATCCTTTTGTGGCCGCTGGGCACCAAAAGTTATAAATCAATGGCGCAAATGAAAAAAATTCAGCCGCTGATGGCGGAGATTAAAGAGAAATATAAAGATGACAAGAAAAAAATGAATGAAGAAATGATGGCATTATCGAGGCCCTGGAGTATTTTTTATGGATCAATGATCTTTCGGCGCCGGATCGTCTTTTCAGATTCGATTTTTCCATTCCATTCATGCAGCCGCCTTACGGCATTCCGGTTTTGACGATAATTATGGGAATCACCATGTTTATTCAACAAAAAATGTCGCCGCCTGCCGGTGATCCTACCCAGGCCAAAATGATGATGATGATGCCCATTGTTTTCACAGTAATTTTTATCAATTTTTCTTCGGGACTTGTTCTATACTGGCTGACCAACAATATTATTTCAATGGCTCAACAGTATTATATTACGAAGAAAAGCGGTTAATAATGGAGGTCTTATAATGTCACCCAGTTTGGAGTTCGAGGATAAAAACGTTGAGATGGCTGTCAAGAAAGCCTGCGAAAAATTAAATATCCCCCGAGAAAGACTCAAACATGATGTTATTTCTTACGGATCGACCGGTATTTTTGGGTTGGTGGGCACCAAGAAGGCGCGTATTCGCGTGACCATACCCAAAACTTTCCAGGAATCAAAAATGGGCCCTTCGGATAAGAAAAAATCAAAAATGACTTCATCCGGTCACCTCGACGAGAGTACAGGCGATCAAATAGACGCCCCAATAGAAGATGCGGAAAATTTTTATACCGCCGATGATCCCAAAAATATCGGCAGAGAGGCGCTGCAACGCATTATTGATTTTATTACACAAGACGCTACGATAAGCATCAAAGAGGAGGCGAATCGAATTTTTTTCAACGTTAAAGGCGGAAATTCCGCCGTTCTTATCGGAAAACGCGGACAAACGCTTGAAGCGATGCAATATCTAATTGATAAGATAGTAAATAACAAAAGAAAGGAACGGGTTGGCATTCAGGTTGATGTTGAAGGTTATCTGGAAAAACGGCGAATCAGTCTGGAAAAAACAGCCGCGAGGCTGGCTGAAAAGGTTAAGCGAACCGGAAAACCGGCCACGCTTGGACAAATGAACTCTCACGAACGAAGAATCGTTCATATTGCTTTGAAGAATGACAACATGGTCAGAAC
>JARRRC010000166.1:0-5557 GCA_037381105.1 Desulfobacterales bacterium | reverse complement strand
CTAATTTATGATCTTGGCAACCGGCAATGGGACATCCCAAAGCTTAGAGAGTTGCTTGAAGATATCCTTCCTGAAAATTCCGTATTCAATGACTTTGAAGTAGAACATGACTTTGAGACCATCGGTCGAAAGATAATGCATTTAAACGCCAGAAGAATATACAGAAAGTCGAACCAAAACCAACTGATCCTTTTGGCCATTGAGGATGTGACTGAACGGGAATATTATAAAAGAAATCTTGAAGACGTTGTTAAGAAGCGAACGGCCGAGCTCTTCCTCGCAAAGGAAGAGGCGGAAAAAAGAAGACAAATAGCTGAAGCCACCCTTTCCGAAATAAATAAGTTAAAAGACCAACTGGAAGCGGAAAGAGCATATCTACAGGAAGAAATTAAACTGGAATACAACCATGAAAATATTATCGGTCAAAGTGACGGGCTTGAATACGTGCTCTATAAAGTTGAACAAATTGCCGAAAGTGATACCATTGTTTTGGTTCTTGGCGAGACAGGAACCGGCAAAGAGTTGGTCGCCCGGGCCATTCACGGCTTGAGCTTGCGAAAAAATAGGGCTTTGGTAAAAGTAAATTGCGCCGCACTGCCCTCAAACCTCATCGAAAGCGAGTTATTCGGTCATGAGAAAGGTGCTTTCACCGGTTCTCATTCCAGATATCTTGGGCGATTTGAAGCCGCAAACGGCACTACCATTTTTTTGGATGAAATCGGTGAGCTGCCTCTAGAATTACAACCAAAGCTGCTCAGAGTGATCCAGGACCGCGAGTTTGAACGGTTGGGCAGCTCCCACACCATCAAAGTCGATACACGGATTATTGCCGCAACAAATCGTAACCTGCAAGAAGAAGTCCGCAAGGGCCGTTTCCGTGACGATCTCTGGTACCGCTTAAATGTTTTTCCGATTACCATGCCGCCGCTTCGAGATCGCATGGAAGACATACCGCTTCTTGTGGATTTTTACGTCAAAAAAATATCCAAGCGAATGGGCAAAACCATTGAAATCATTCCAGCGAGCGTAATGGATGCCTTGCAAAATTATCACTGGCCTGGAAATGTTCGGGAGTTAGAAAACGTCCTTGA
This sequence comes from Desulfobacterales bacterium, assembly GCA_037381105.1. GTDB lineage: Bacteria > Desulfobacterota > Desulfobacteria > Desulfobacterales > UBA11574 > UBA11574. The sequence continues at coordinate 4,466 of JARRRC010000166.1, read as the reverse complement.
ACGCGCGGTGATCAACTCGTCGGGTTCCAAGCTTCGCCTGGTTGATGAACTGAAGAAACCGCATAAGGATTTAACGAGGACAAAACAAACTCTGGAAGAGGTTGAACGCGACCATATTGTCCGAACACTTGAGCAGACCAATTGGAGAGTGAGTGGCAAAAACGGGGCTGCAGAAATCCTTGGGCTCAACCGCAGTACACTGCGTGCCCGCATGCGAAAATTGGATATTCATAAGCCATAAGCACTGGGGGTTCTGCCTGTTTTATGTTGCTCAATCCATGATATCCAAAACTAAAACGATGTTTTGTACCATTATCATATGGCATACATTTTAAAGTACAACTTTCCTGAAAAATCGACTGTTTTTTGAAACTATCCTCAAACATCAGCTTATCAATTTGTACCCCCTCATAGAGAGCTATGAACACCTCTTCAAAGATGCCAGGGATGGTCATATATGGCCATTGGTCATATATGACCAAATAATTGCACTTTTTTATCCATTCCCGATCAGTCTCTTTTATATAAATATTATATAAATATCATTATGTTAATACAACTTTAGCCGGGCTTAGTCTGTTTGGCACAAGGTTTGAAAGCATAATTACAGACAGTTTAATTTTTATCGATAGCAGGCCGGGCGGGAAACTTACCAAGCTACACCATATCGAAAGTTTTATTTTTTGAAAGGAGGGTTCTCGTGATCATTGTCAGTATAACCATGAATGCACGTCAAGAAAAAGGGACAGAGGTTATGCAAACACTTCTCTCAATGATTGAACCAACGGAAAATGAGCGTGGTTGTCAGAGTTGTCACGTTCTGCTAGACATCGAAGACCAGAACGTTTTCTATTTGATAGAAAAGTGGCAAACCCGAGAAGATTTTGAGGATCACATAACGTCATACAGATTCAGCGTTTTGCTTGGAACAAAGAGCCTTTTATGTGAACCGCTGCAAATTGTAACTCATACGGTTTCTCATTCGGAAGGAATGGATGCCATTGCTGCTGTCAGGAGCAAAAGAACCCGATAGAAATTATACAGTATGCGGAAGATTCAAGTCTCCAGGTTCATAACGACGTTGGTCTCGCAAAAAACGTTTTTGCTTATCGATAAATAAAATTGAAGGTTTTTTGTTTTACTTATCACCCACATCCCTAACCATAAAAAATATGGAGGGTTTGACACATGGCAAACAGGTTTAAAAATTGTCAATTATCTCTTTTCACCCTTACCCTTGTAGTTCTGTTTAGCTTTACGAATGTTATCGCGCAAGAAGGTCTTCTAGATGGTAAAGTATTTGTTGGTCAATCCATAGAGAAACACAGAAGAGCTGTTAAAGAAGATGAACTTGGATTTATAAACGGTGAATTCTATTCGGTCGTTTATAGTCAAAAAGGTTTTAACAAAGCGGTATATGCTGCCAGAGCAGAAGAGGGTAAGATTTATTTTGAAGCCGAAACCGTGAACCCAAAACAAGGTAAAATTAAATGGCGTGGAATCGTTCATGGAGATTTTATTGAGGTGAATTACCATTGGAGCAAAAAGGGCTGGTTTAGCAGTACAGAAAAAGAGTATTCGTTTAATGGGACATTAAAGAAATAAATGACACACAAGAGCATTATTTCCTTTTTCCATTTTTCGAATGACTTCGAATTATTGCATCGGATTCGTTTATCACGGTTGGATAGATTCGGTTGGGTTATTATTCCGGCATTTGATAGACCGCAGCAAGGAGTTTTATAATATGAAGGTTCTTCTCATCTACCCGAAATTTCCAGAGACTTTCTGGTCTTTCACCTACGCTTTAAGTTTTATCGGAAAGAAAGCGGCCTTCCCACCGCTTGGTCTGCTCACTGTCGCGGCGCTGTTACCGGAAGAATGGCCTAAGCGCCTTGTGGACGTAAATGTGGAAATCCTTACGGATAAAGATCTTTTATGGGCGGATATGGCTTTTATCGGTGGCATGGCGGTTCAGCGGAAATCGGCCAAACAAATCATCGCCCGTTGTAATGCTTTGAATTTAAAAATCGTTGCCGGAGGGCCTCTTTTTACTTCTGAACATGATGAATTCAAGGAAGTGGATCATCTCGTACTTGACGAAGCGGAACTCACACTGCCTGCCTTTTTGTCGGACTTACAAAACGGACAACCGAAAAAAATCTACAGGGCTTCCGGTTTCTGCGATCTTTTCGACACCCCGACACCCTCGTGGGATCTTGTAAAAGTGAAAAGATATGCGTCCATGAACATTCAGTTTTCAAGAGGATGCCCGTACAACTGCGAATTTTGCAATGTGACGGCTTTATTCGGTCACCGGTCGCGATTAAAAACACCTCAGCAAATTATCTCGGAACTAGACCGTATTTATGCTTCGGGTTGGCGAAGCAGTATATTTTTTGTCGACGATAATTTTATCGGGAATAAGGTCTACCTTAAAAAACATTTACTTCCCGCTCTGATCGAATGGCGTAAAGACAAAAAAGGATGTGTTTTTTTAACGGAAGCCTCCATCAATCTCGCCGATGACCCTGAACTCCTGAACATGATGGTTATGGCCGGATTTGATTCCGTTTTTATCGGCATCGAGTCGCCCGATGAGGTCAGTCTTACGGAATGTCATAAAACCCAGAATAAAAACCGGGATCTCCTTGAAAGTGTCGCGATTATCCACCGCTCAGGGTTGCAGGTGATGGGCGGTTTTATTGTGGGCTTTGACAGCGACAGGCCTTCTATTTTCCAGCGGCAGATCGATTTCATTCAGAAGAGCGGAATCGTAACTGCAATGGTCGGCATGCTCCAGGCCCCCCCGGGAACACGTCTCTTTGACCGGCTTCAACGGGAAAGTCGCGTAGCCAATACCTTTTCCGGAGATAATGTTGATGGAACAACCAATATCATTCCCCGAATGGGCATAGACAGGCTGTTGGACGGATATCAATCGATTATGAAACAGATTTATTCTCCGAAAAACTACTACCGGCGTGTCAGAACTTTACTGAAGGAACTAAAGACGCCTGAAATCAACCAGCCGTTAAATATTCAGAGGTTCCTTTCAATTTTTCGATCTGCTTTCCGTCTAGGGATTTTGGGTAGGGAGCGTTTTCATTACTGGCGCTTGATGCTCTGGACCATAATTCGTAAGCCCAGATTGATATCATTGGCAATAACTCTATCGATATACGGCTATCATTACCGTAGAATATGCGAAAGATATATTTATTAAGACAATAATATTACTGTTTTTCAAACAAAACTAAGAATGTTATTCAGGAGCAATGATGAAGCAATATACAACCGAACAGATTAATCAAGCGGTAAAAGGTACGCTTGACGGCAGCCCGACGATCATGATCACTGGTGTAGAACAAATATCTGAGGCAACGACAAACCAGCTAACATTTATTGGGGAGAAGAAATACATAAAATTATGGGACCAATCACGTGCTTCAGCTGCAATCGTCAATAACGTCTTAGATGTCGAACCGGGGAAGAACCGGGCACTTTTCCGTGTGGCCGATGCCGATCTTGCTATGGCTTTAGTCCTTCAACTGTTTGAGCCGGAGCCCCCGAAATATGAACCAGGCATACATTCAACTGCTGTAGTTGATCCAACAGCAAAAATCGGTGAAGAGACGACCATCGGGGCTGGTTGCTATATTGGATCCCGTGTTGTCATCGGTACAGACACTACGATTTATCCCAATGTTACCGTGTTGGATGACTCAAGCATAGGCAACCAAACGATTATCTGGTCTGGTACAGTTATAAGAGAACGATGCTGGATAGGAAATAATTGTATCATACATCCGAATGTTACAATTGGATCCGATGGCTTTGGCTATCGCCCTTCTCCCGATGGCCGAAGTTTGGTCAAGATACCACAAATTGGTACGGTTAGAATTGGAAATAGCGTTGAAATTGGAGCAGGCAGTTGTATTGATCGGGGTAAGTTTAATGCGACAACGATTGGCGACGGTACGAAAATAGACAATCTTGTTCAAATTGCCCACAATTGTAAAATTGGCCGAACCTGTGTGATAGCCGGCCAGTCCGGGTTGGCTGGATCCGTAACTTTAGGTGATGGCGTCATGATGGGAGGGGGTGCTCGAGTTAAAGATCATGTGACCATTGGTGACGGTGCTAAACTTGGCGGAAATGCCGGTGTCATAAGTGATGTGGCGCCAGGAAAAACGCTTTTCGGGTTTCCTGCAGACGACCATCGGCAGGTATTACGGTTGTGGGCAATACAAAAAAGACTCCCTGATCTAATAAAAAAGTTGAAAAGAAAATAGCCGCCTGGTCCCAAATTTAATTAGAAGCAGTTTCTGTGAGAATGACCGGCTTGAAACAGGAAAATTTGATATCTTGCGTTCTATCTTTTGTTTCGAAAATACAAGATGGCTGCCTTTATTCTTGTAAAATTATATTCGTAAAAATTTTATGATCTACTTTGAAATTTTAAA
>JARRRC010000165.1:0-5562 GCA_037381105.1 Desulfobacterales bacterium | reverse complement strand
CACGATCCGAAAGTACTGTCTGCCGTTTTTCCATGGCATGGACTCATGTTTCTTCTCCGGAACCGGCTACATGGTTTTGTCGTGCTCGGCGCCGTTTTTCTTGTCGCTACAGGGGCCGAGGCGCTATATGCTGATTTGGGACACTTTGGAACGCGTCCCATTCGCCTGACATGGACCATTCTGGTGTTTCCGGCGCTGGTTCTTAACTATTTCGGGCAGGGTGCTATTCTCATGCTAAAACCGGAAATGTCCCACCATCCGTTTTATGCGCTTGTGCCCGACTGGGCATTAATCCCCATGGTGTTATTAGCCACAATCGCCACGATTATCGCCTCTCAAGCGGTCATCACAGGTTCGTTCTCACTCACCCGTCAGGCCATCCAACTCGGATACCTTCCCCGCCTCAGAGTTTCGCACACCTCGGCGGCGCATATCGGCCAGATTTATATTGCTCCGGTGAACTGGCTGCTCATGATATGCACGATTGGACTGGTTGTCGGCTTTCATTCGTCCAGCAAGTTGGCCGCCGCTTATGGTGTAGCGGTTACTTCGACCATGTTGATTACGACGACGCTCTTCTTCGTCGTTGCGCGGCGCAGATGGGGATGGCGTCTGCTGGCGGCCGGAGCCCTTTCAGGTCTCTTTTTTCTGGTCGATATCCCTTTCTTTTGTGCAAACATCATCAAAATTTTTCACGGTGCCTGGTTTCCGCTGGTGATCGCGGCAACGTTTTTCACCGTGATGTTAATTTGGGAGGAAGGCCGAAATATCCTCGCAGAACAACTGTCGAGCCTCTCGCCGTCCATTGAAGACTTTGGAAAAAGTCTTGAGGAAAATCCACCCCAAAAGGTAAGAGGACAAGCAATTTTTCTCACAGGGAACCCGGACAGGATCCCGCAAGCGATCGTGCAAAACGTGAACCACAACAAAATCCTGCATTCCGACATCGCAATACTCCACTTTAAGACAGAGGATATCCCCAGAGTTCCCAACTTTGAAAAAGTTGACGCTGAAAAGCTATTGAGCGGTTTTTACAGAATCATCGCGCATCACGGGTTCATGGAAACACCTAAAATTGAATCCATCCTTGCGTTAGCCCGGGAAAAAGGCGTTGAAATCAAATTGGAAAATACCAGTTTTTTTCTTGGGCGGGAGAAGCTGGTTATCGGAGATCAGCCGAAAATGAGCCGGTGGCGTTCATATCTGTTTATATTCCTTTCCAAAAACTCAATGGATGCCAGTTCATTTTTCGGCATACCTTCAAATCAGGTTATTGAAGTCGGCGTACAATTTGAGCTTTGAAAACGGAAAACATCCCTGAAATGAAATCACTCTTACACTTAACATCATGTGGACCTGGTCACTGAATTGGGGTCAAATCACGGATCATATCGTCATTGGTACATGCCCCATGGAACCCGACGATCTGAGACGGATTCACTCTGAAGCCGGAGCATCCGGCGTACTGTCCTTGCAACATGATGACTGCTTGTCTTACTGGGGTATTGACTATGCAATGATGTATCGCTCCGGAACAGCCCTTGGACTTGAGATGGAGCGCTGTCCGATCCGGGATTTCGACATGACGGACATGAGAAGGCGCTTGCCGGCAGCGATTCGAACGCTGGCGAATATGCTCGCCCGCGGACACCGGGTATATGTTCATTGCACGGCCGGCATGGGGCGGGCTCCGACCGTTGTATTTGGCTATCTCACGCTGGTCGAGTGGTATTTACCGGATGATGCTATACGTCTTATACTAAAGGGGTGTCCTGAGTCTGTATTGGCCTGGGAAGCTTATTACGGATGCCGTGAAGACCTTACCGCCCGTCACCGGCATGCCATTGAACGGCGAGCGTATGAAATATATAAACTGGGCCTTCACGGGAACGCCCGCGCCGACTGGTTTCAAGCTCGGGCTGAAATTCTGCGTTCAATATTGACACAGACCGGCACCGAATATTAATTCATAATGAGATTCCGTGAAAATAAAAAACCCCTGTAGCAGCCTAAGCACAGGGGTTTTCCATAAAAATCGATGTTAATGTTGTTCTGAAGTCTACTTGATCCCTTTATTTTTATCCAGTGTTATCTGTTTTGATGCGGAACGCACCTGCACTGGTTCATTTTTTTGCTTAACGGCAACTTCATTGACAAGAACCGCAGACGCAAAAGTTGCTGCGATGATTGCGCCAAGCGCTGCAATACCTACGAACGCATGGGCTGGCTGAACTGCAGCAAATGAAAAAAGCACGGCGGTCGCAACAATTAATGCCAAGCTCTTTAGATTTTTCATAATTTTGCCTCATCTCCTTTGATAGATTTTAAATTTTTTTAAAAAAGACACTTCAATTTGACAATAAACCGTGACTCTCAAAAAGTCTGTCTGTTAAAATGAGGAAGATCGTGTGGCGATGGCGGAAGAATGTTTAGACTTTAATTTTAATATAGTTCCACAAAGCGGCATGTCAAGTTTTTTACTTCGACCCAAATTAAGAGATTTTTCATGTTGCCTGTTCGAAAAAATAGAAGAAAAAGTTTGGCCGGCCCGGATATTGTTGCGCCTGGCCGGGCCGGCCCTTTGATTTTATTGGCTTCAATAGAAAAAAGACCTAAAAATGATACACAAGCCTTACGTTGATACGCTCCCCCTCAGGACGATTTTCCGCCATGGATTCGAAATAAGCATTCAAAAACAGATGAACATTTTTGGAAAAATGGTAAACTGCTCCCGGACCGATTCCAAAAACCTTTTCCTCGGTGCCGGAAACATCGTTGCCGTTCATTTTCATATCGGTAATTTGATCGAGATAATAACCGTTCACACCTACCCGCAAACGATGGGGTATAATTTCATAAGCGCTTGCAAAATTGAGGTGGATCGCTTGGCCGGCTTGGGTATCGTTGGCGCCCCGGGCTCTGTACGCGCGGTTAGGGTCGTTGTTTTTAGCGTTCCAAAGATAGTGAATTCGGGCGGAGACGGTCCATTTGGGCGTGATAAACAAGGTGCCCGCCCAGTATGGGTCCAAGGAAAAAAAGTTGCTTCCGGGATTCAGTTCTTTATTCGCGTCGTATTCGCCGGTTGGAAAAATCATCTGAAGCTCGATCCTGTGCATGAATCGAGGACCGTTGGGCCCCATGATCGGGCCCCATTGCAAAAAGGGGCCCACCAGAATATCCCCCAAACCACTCCCGTTATCCAGAGGCGCCGCCGCTCCCATTGTCGTATCAAAATCAATTGCGGCGTAGGGTATGATCACATCCAATCCCCATTTTCCGTCCAGTAGCAGCGCCTGATCGGACTGGTAAATAAACTGGGTAAGACTGATCCAAGCGTTAAGATCTTCATCGGCCGCTGCGGGCAACAGCCGGTCTCCATTCTGATCTTTCAATTCATCAGAGGTCCAGTATTGAACATATTGAGAAAAATAAAGCCCCGGTCCGGCGGGCGGACCGCCGTCCAAAAAACTGGTAAAACCCAGATTCACGGACGGCAAATCATAGGCTTGGACCGGCAAAACAACCGCCAGCGTCACGACCAATGCAAATAGAACACCAAATATTTTAGCGAATTTCATCAATCCTTCCTCCTTTTCTTCTGGTCGGTCCATTCAACATGAGTGCCAGTATTTTCTGAAAATCCGGTTTGCACGACAGGTAGTATTTAAAGCGAAACATCCGATCATCACCGGCTCTTTAACAGACCGGGCTTGGGAAAATTTTCGAAGACTTTCTCAGCGGCTGTAATTTCTTCATCGGACAAGGTAAAGTCTTTTAATTCATTTGAAAAATATTTATCGTAGCCCATTAAATCGATAAGTCCGTGACCGCTGAAATTAAAAAGAATGACTTTTTCCCTGCCTTCTTCTTTGGCTTTTAAAGCTTCGGTCATCGCCGTAGAAATGGCGTGGTTTGTTTCCGGCGCCGGAATGATGCCTTCGGTCCTGGCAAAAATCACACCGGCGGCATAGGCATCCAACTGGGATACGGCCTTGGGCTCGATAATCCCCTCGCTCACCAGTTGGCTGACCATGGGGGCCATACCGTGATAACGGAGGCCTCCGGCATGTACCGGCGGAGGGACAAAGGCATGACCGAGACTGTGCATGGGAAGCAGCGGTGTGTATCCGGCCGTATCACCGTGATCATAAACAAAGGGCGCTCGGGTGAGTGTGGGGCATGCCGCCGGTTCCACCGGATAAATGTCTATCTCCTTTCCGTTCAGTTTGTCGTAAACAAACGGAAAAGAAAGGCCCGCGAAATTGCTGCCGCCACCGGCACAACCCAATACGATATCGGGATATTCACCGATTTTTTCCAGTTGCTTTTTGGCTTCCAACCCAATGATGGTCTGGTGTAGGAGCACGTGATTAAGCACACTGCCCAAAGAATAGCGTGTCAGGCCGCTGGTATCGGCCACAGCGGCTTCTATGGCTTCACTGATGGCGATGCCGAGACTTCCCGGCGTATCCGGATGGGCGGCAAGGATATCCTGCCCGGCTTTGGTCTCCGAACTGGGGCTGGCCACACATTTGGCGCCCCAGGCCTCCATCATCGATTTGCGGTAGGGCTTTTGATCGAAACTGACCCGGACCATAAAAACCTTGCACTCGATGCCGAACTGCGAACAGGCAAATGCCAGCGCACTTCCCCATTGTCCGGCTCCGGTCTCGGTGGTGATTTTCTTGATGCCGAAAACCTTATTGTAATACGCCTGAGGCACGGCGGTGTTGGGTTTATGGCTACCGGGCGGACTTACACTTTCGTTTTTGTAGTAAATCCTGGCCGGTGTATCCAGATACGCTTCGAGCGCAAGGGCACGAACCAGGGGCGAAGGCCGCCAGATGGTCAACACCTTAAGGATATCTTCGGGGATATCGATCCATCGTTGAGTGCTGACTTCCTGTTCGATCAGGTTCATTGGAAATACCGGGGACAACATATCGGGAGTCACCGGTTTTCCGTCCGGTCCCAATGGCGGATTCAACTTGATGTCCGCCAGTAAATTGTACCACTGCCTCGGAATTTCCGCTTCCGTTAAAACAACTTTCCTGACTTTCATGAAAACCTCCTTTTAAATGAAAATAAAAAAGCCGGGGTTCCGAAGCAGCCCCGGCTTTTAAACCAAAAGAGCCGTGAGCGTCTTCCGTAAAACCCTCGAAGCTGCTCACAGCCCTAAATATGTTATCTGCATCCAATCAGGTGTTGAGCAAACTTCATGTCATTTGCCACCACCACCAGTTTCTGATAATCATAATGCCCTCAAATGATTTTTATTCATTGCTGTCGAATGTGCTCATATCCTAAAAAAACATCTTTTGTCAACACTTTATTAAAGTTGGCCCCTTGATCCGGGTATCATGCCTGACTTAAAAAATATATTGAATCTTTCAAAAAAGCCATTATAATGCTTTGATCTTTTTTTAAAGCAGCTTTTTTTCAATCCCGTTTATAGGGTTTATTTTTGTACTCAGGAGGAAAACTATGAAAGTGTTGGTCAGCGACAACCTTGGAGAAGCCGGTATCAAAATGTTTCAAGATGAAGAAGGGATTGATGTGGAT